>NZ_KV838096.1:0-318 GCF_001838645.1 Neisseria sp. HMSC70E02
TATAGGTAACGGTTTCGCCCAAGTTGACTTTGTCTTCATTGCCGTTGTCGGCAGCAATCTTCAGACCTTTGCTGACTTCTTCGCCTACTTTGTTCAATGCGTCTTGAACGGTGCCTACGGCTTCATGTTTCGTACCGTCCGCTTTGGTTACGGTAAAGGCAGGTGCTGCAACATCTCCGGTTACCGGATCAATGCTGGTATTCAACGCTTTGGCAATCGGGCTCAGCTGGCTGACGTTCACTCCGTCGGTGGCATCCGTACCTTTGGCTACTTTGGCAATCTTGTTGCCGCCGTTGTTCAGACCGGCAGTAGTCAGTG
>NZ_KV838097.1:0-8393 GCF_001838645.1 Neisseria sp. HMSC70E02
GCCATGGTTAGACCTTCAAAGTTGAGTATTGTACCATTTTGTTTTTAATTGACTATACTTCGTCCGCTTTTCCGATGAAACGGTGTCTATTGATACGCCGCTCGGTGAGGTGCGTTGTTTCGGTAAGTACGGTTACGGCGGAGCTTATTTTATCGTTGGTGCGGACGGACGGGTGTGGCTGTATTCACCCGAGGCGGAAAATGCTTGGGAGAAGGAACTGGTGTTTGCCGGCAGCAGTTTGGATTTGTTTGTGCAGACTTATTGCCGTTTGATGGCAGAAGTGTTCCTGCTCAAGTCAGGCTTTGTTCTAGAAGGTGGGTTGACGAAAGATGGAGAAATAACTGAAAACTTGACCCGTTGGCTGGAGCAAGCCGATCCTGAAGCGGCTGCGGAAGATGCTTTTTGGGGACAGTTGCTGTATGAGCTGGAGGAGGGCTTTTTTCCGTTGATGGATAATCCTGTTACGCGGAATGTCGGTATGCCGGAGCATCGTTATCTGGAGGCAGAGAGGTCGTCTGAAAAATTGTAAAACTTTCCGTTGAGGAAAAGTAGTATAGAGACCCAAGCCATCTAAAATCAATTTAACGCTGTATCTGCGTAACATGACGGTCAATGCTATGAACGATAAACTGATTCAAACCTTTGCCAAAACTTTTGGTCTTCCTTACAAACAAGAGCCGCAAGAATTGCCGCCGTTGGAAGGCGGGCGGCATCTGCATTTGGGCGCGTTGGACGGGTTTTACCGCCATATGGACGGCGCGTGGCGGAGTGAAAACCCGCTTGCCGATTATTGGCTGGAAATGGAAACCCTGTTTTTGCAATGGCTGACTTATGCAAGGCTGCCGGATATTTGGAACGATTGGGCGTTTGGCTGGGACCTCAAAGCCGAACAATATCTGCCGATAGAAGGCTGGCGCGAAGAATGGGCAGTGTTTGGCGTAATGTCTGACGATTCGATTCTTTTTGCCGATACCGCTGCACTTGACAGCCCTGTTTATTGGCTGATGACCGGTTACGGCACGGTGGAAAAACGCCGCCTTGTCGCGCCGTCCGTGGCTGCATTGATGCAAACTTTGTTGGCTATTTATGATTTTGAACAGAAATGGCAGGCAGAGGGCAGGGCGGTTTATGATGAAGAAGGCTGTTGTACGGTTGCAGAATTGAGTGCGGCATTGCACGATTTGCTGTACAGAGAACTGCCGCCCGAATGCGCGGCAGGATTTGAAGAAGCGTTTTGGGGATGATGTTGGCTTGAGGTCGTCTGAAAAAACAAATAGCAGATTAAGGAAATTCTGATGAACACCGTTTCCATCCAAAACCTTTCCCACCGCTACGGCAAGACCCTTGCGCTTGACGATGTGTCGCTGGACATTCCGAAAGGCGCGACGGTCGGTTTGATCGGGCCGGACGGTGTGGGCAAATCGACGCTGCTCTCGCTGATGGCGGGTGTGAAAGTGATTCAGGACGGACGGGTGGAAGTGTTGGGCGGCGATATGACGGACAAGGACGTGCGGCGGGACTTGTCGCACCGCATCGCCTTTATGCCGCAGGGTTTGGGGCGCAACCTGTATCCTACCTTGTCGGTGTATGAGAATATCGATTTTCACGCGCGGCTGTTTGGTTTGGACGGACAGGAGCGTACGCGGCAGATTGCGCGGCTGATGGAGGCGACCCGCCTTGCGCCGTTTTCCGACAGGGCGGCAGGCAAGCTCTCGGGTGGGATGAAGCAGAAGCTGAGTTTGTGCTGTGCGCTGGTGCACAGCCCGGATTTGTTGATTCTGGACGAACCGACCACGGGCGTGGATCCTTTGTCGCGCCGCCAGTTTTGGGCGTTGGTGGACGATTTGCGGCGGGAACACGCGGGCATGACCGTGATTGTGGCGACCGCCTATATTGAAGAGGCGCAACGTTTCGAGCGGCTGCTGGCGATGGACGCGGGCAGGCTGCTGGAAAACAAGCCTACCGCCGACGTGCTGGCGGATTACGGCACCGACGTGTTGGAAGAGGCCTATGTCAAAATGCTGCCGCCGGAGAAACAGCAGGGTTCGGGCGGTTTGGACATTACGCCGTTTGTCCCCGACCCCGATGCGCCGCCCGCGATGGAAGCGCACGGGCTGACCAAGCGTTTCGGCGCTTTTACCGCTGTGGACCATGTTAGCTTCACCATTCAAAAAGGCGAGATTTTCGGCTTTCTCGGCAGCAACGGCTGCGGCAAGTCCACCACCATGAAAATGCTGACCGGCCTGTTAGAAGCGACAGAAGGCGCCGCCACGTTGTTGGGCAAGCCGATAGACGCGGGCGGCTTGGACACGAAAATGCGCGTCGGCTATATGTCGCAGGCGTTTTCGCTGTATGAGGAACTGAGCGTGCGCCGCAATCTGGATTTGCACGCCAGACTCTACCAGATGGGCGCTAAAGGCGCGGCGGCGGTGGAAGAAGCCCTGCAACAGTTTGATTTGGCGGATGTTGCCGACACCGCACCCGCATCGTTGCCGCTGGGTATCCGCCAACGCCTGCAACTTGCCGCCGCCTGCCTGCACCACCCCGAAGTATTGATTTTGGACGAACCGACTTCGGGGGTCGATCCCGCCGCGCGCGATATGTTCTGGCGGCATCTTCTGAAACTCTCCCGCGAAGACAAAATCACCATTTTCGTCTCCACCCACTTTATGAACGAAGCCGCCCGCTGCGACCGCATTTCCTTTATGCACAAAGGCCGCGTGCTGGCGGTGGGCACACCCGCCGAACTGGCGGTAAGGCAGAATGCGCCGGATTTGGAAGAAGCGTTTGTGCAGTATCTGATTGAAGCGGAAGGCGGGGAAGGTGGGGAAAGGTCGTCCCGACAGGAGGCTGAGCACTCTGAAAGTGAACAGCGCGAGTTTCGCCAAAATACAGACGGCGTGCGTGAACAAAGTTCACACACCCTACCGGCGGAAACTCCGACCGTAGGGTGTGTGGCGCAAGCCACGCACGCGGAAGGGGAATCGGACGACAGGCATTCTGAACTTTCAGACGACCTTCAAGGAAAAAATACAGGGTCGTCTGAAACCCAAAGCGGCGTGCGTGAACAAGGTTTACACACCCTACCGGTGAACAATAAAGCGGAATTGTCCGAACCGACCGTAGGGTGTGTGGCGCAAGCCACGCACGCGGAAGGGGAATCGGACGACAGGCATTCTGAACTTTCAGACGACCTTCAAGGAAAAGATATAGGGTCGTCTGAAACCCAAAACGGCGTGCGTGAACAAAGTTCATACACCCTACGAGACAACCCAAACACCCAAAATTTCAAATACCGGTTTTCCATGATTTGGACTTTCGCCCGTCGCGAAGCCAAAGAACTCCTGCGCGACAAAATCCGTTTGTTTTTCGCCGTGTTCGGCCCGTTGATTATCATGGCGTCGGTATCATGGGGGATTTCGTTTGACGTGCGGAATCTGAAATTCGCCGTTTACGACCGCGACCAAACCGCCGCCAGCCGCGAGCTGGTCGAATATTTCGACGGTTCGCGCTATTTCCTCCAACAGCCGCCGATACAGTCCGAAGCCGAAATCGACACCGTGCTCAAAAGCTCCGGCGCCATATTGGTCATCGATATTCCGAGCGGTTTCGGGCGCGATTTGGCGCGCGGACTCAAACCCGAAGTCGGTTTTTATGTGGACGGCTCCATGCCGTTTAACGCCACCAACATCCGCGGCTACATCGGCAGCCTGATCACCGCCTACACCAAAGACCGCATCGCCGAAAGCGGGCTGCCCGTTTCGCTCAAAGCCCCCACCGGCATCGAACCGCGCTTTATGTACAATCAGGATTTCAACAGCATCAACGCCATCGCCCCGGGCGTGATGATGCTGGTGTTGATGATGATACCCGCCATGATGTCGGCGGTCGGCGTGGTGCGCGAACGCGAAATCGGTTCCATCGCCAATTTCTACGCATCGCCCGCCGCCGTGGCGCAATATCTGATCGGTAAACAGCTTCCCTATATCGCCGTCGGCATGGTCAATTTCGCCGCCATGATGCTGATGATTATTTACCTGTTCGGCGTGCCGCTCAAAGGCTCGTTTACCGGACTCGCCGTCGGCACGCTCTTGATGGTGTCCGCCAGCACCGCGCTGGGGCTTTTGATTTCCTGCTTCGTGCGCTCCCAGCTTGCCGCCATTTTCGCCACCGCCATCATCACCATGATCCCCGCGCAAACCTATTCCGGCTTTCTCTACCCGCTGTCCACCATGGAAGGCGGCGCGCTGATTATCGGCAAAACCTTCCCGTCGTCGTGGTATTACACCGTCAGCGTCGGCAGCTTCACCAAAGGGCTGCACACCGCAGACCTGCTGCATGAATACGCCGCCATCGCCACCTTTGCCGCCACCAGCCTGATTCTGGCGTGCGTGTTGTTGAAGAAACAGGAGAAGTGAGAGGTCGTCTGAAAACTCAGCAGGCGGGTCTTGATGCCCGACCCGAACCTTAACCCACTATTAAAGAAAGAAACGCCATGAACCGAACAACCCTGTTTGACGGACTGGCCGAACGTTACGGCGCGGCGGCGGAATATCCGTGGGCGAAATCTCCCGACTTTGCCGTGTTCCGCCACACGGGCAACCGCAAATGGTTCTGCCTGTATATGCCCGTGCCGTCTGAAAAACTGGGCAGGGGCGAGGGCGGTCTGACGGAAATCGTCAACGTCAAATGCCGCCCCGAACACATCGGCGCATGGCGCGCAACGGCAGGCATTCTGCCCGCCTACCACATGAACAAAGAACACTGGTTGAGTATCGTATTGGCGCAAACGCCCGCAGAAAACGTGTGGCGGCTGATAGACGACAGCTTCGTGCTGACGCGCTAGGATTGATTAACTTCACACATCAAACGAAAGGAAAAACATGAAAACCATAGGCATCATCGGCGGCATGAGCCCCGAAAGTACCGTGCTCTACTACCAAATCATCAACCGCGAAACCAACCGCCGCTTGGGCGGCAACCGCAGCGCCAAAATCCTGCTCGACAGCGTGGATTTTGAAGAAATCGTCCGTTTGCAGAAAAGCGGCGACTGGGCGGCGGCGGGAAACGTGTTGGCGCAAAGCGCGCGGAAGCTGGAAGCGGGCGGCTCGGATTTTTTGCTGCTCGCCACCAACACCATGCACAAAGTCGCCCCCGCCATCGAACAGGCGGCCGGCATCCCCTTGCTGCACGTCGTCGATGCCACCGCCGCCGCCATCAAACGGCAGGGCTTGTCCGCCGTCGGCCTGCTCGGCACGCGCTTTACCATGAGCGACGGTTTTTATACGGAGCGCATGGATTCGCAGGGCGTGAAAACCATAGCTCCGACCGCCGCTGAACAAGACGAAATCCACCGCATTATTTTTGACGAACTGTGCCTGAACCGCATCCACTCCGAATCCGCCCGCTACTTTTACGATGTGATAGGCCGTCTGAAAAACGAAGGCGCGCAGGGCGTGATACTCGGCTGCACCGAAATCTGCCTGCTTGTGAACGAAACCGACAGCCCGCTGCCCGTGTTCGACAGTACCGCCATCCATGCGCTTGCGGCGGTGGATGCAGCGCTGACGGAATAAGTGGGACTCCTGATTAAACTGCTACGGAGTGGGTTTGCCATTTCGTATCAGTTTATCCGTAGTCCCACCCATGATGCGGCAAACGCCAAATTTCAGGATATAGATGTTATCCGCTTATGAAGAGTAAACTTTGTGAATAATTTTGACGGTTTTTCCGTTGCGGTTAAATTCCGTATCGGTATGAGCGCCTGAAGCGCAATCCAAACTTTGGTATTCCATATTGATATGGTTGGGATTTTTACGGCGCAGTTTGAAGGACCATTCAAAGGTTTCGGGTTGTGCGTTTTCCGTGTTGCCGCAGTCCATTTTTTCTTTACCGTTCAGAGTCAGGTTTTTGCGCGGCAGGGTGGAAGGAACGGTTTTAGGGTAGGGCGCTTCGCCGTTGTAACCTTGCTTCATAAAGACGGAGTAGGCTTGTTGCAGCGAACCGGTGTAACGGCATTCGTAGCGGGTTACGATGGCATCGAGTTCGGGGTTGCCTGTGGATTTCGGGCTTTCATGGCAGGACAGATTGCCGGCAAAAGCGGCAGGGGAAGCGAGAAGCAGGCAGAGCAGTAAAGGTTTGACGGACATCATAGTTCCTTAGATTGGATTGATGAAATAGGTCGTCTGAAATCAAAGCTGATCCCAAAGACCTTATTTGAAAAACATAATTATACATCGTCGGTCTGACTAAACGAGTTGGATTGACCAAGCAGCGTGGTAGCCGATTCCATAAGCATTGACTTTATCCGATGTGTTTCGACGGATTTTTTTAGGAAAAAACAGACTCTATTGTGTGTACACGGCGAACCTGCTGCCGGACTTTTAATGGGAAAACCGAGGCTGTAAAGCTGAAAAACAGCCGGACAATTTTTCAGACGACCTTTGAGAAAGCAAGCTACCAACAGGAATCCCCATGCGTACCCTGAAAAACATTCTGACCCTGATGCTCAAAGAGTTCCGCAGCGTGCTGACTGATCCGGTGCTGATGGTGCTGATTGGGTATATCTTTACCGCCACGATTTATCAGATGTCACAGGTCGGATCGGATTTGAAAAATGCCACCGTCGGCATCATCGACCAAGACCGTTCGGTCTTGTCCATGCGTATCCGCGATGCCGTGCAGCATCCGTTTTTCAAACCGGTAGAGGACGTGCGGCGCGAGGATTCGGACGAATTGATGGATAAGGGCGAGTTCACCTTTATTTTGGAAGTGCCGCCCAATTTCCAGCGCGACATGGCGGCGGGGCATAATCCTGATTTGCAGCTTTGGGTTGATGCGACGTCGATGACGCAGGCGGGGGTGGGCGCGTCTTATCTTTCGCAAATTATCAACCGCGAAATTTACGAATTCACCGGCGTGACGCGGCCGGAGTTAATCAACCCCGTCATCAATACTTATTACAATCCCAACGGCGAAAGCGCGTGGTTCATGCCGACTTCGCAAATCGGCTCGATGTCGTGTATGTTGCTGATTTTATTGACGGGGGCGGCGGTTATCCGCGAACGCGAACGCGGCACAATCGAGCATTTGCTGGTGATGCCGGTCAATGCGTTCGAACTGATGATGGGCAAAGTGCTGGCAAATGCCGCCGTGATTTGGGTGGCAGCATTGTCGTCGCTGTGGTTTATCGTGCATTTGAGCATAGGCGTGCCGCTCATCGGCTCGGTGCCGCTTTATGCGGTAGGGCTGGCGTTGTTCCTGTTTTCGGTGGCGTCGCTGGGCATCATGATTGCCACGTTCGCATCGACGATGGGGCAGTTCGGTATGCTGATGTTGCCGGTGTATATCGTGATGAACCTGTTTGCCGGCGGCGCATCCCCGCGCAGCAACATGCCGCACGCGGCGCAACTGATCAGCGAATATTGGCCGCTGACGCAGTTTGTGAAGTTTTCTCAAGACATCCTGTTCCGCGGCGCGGGGATTGAAATCGTGTGGGGGCATATGCTGATTATGGGCTGTATCGGCGTAGGATTCTTGTGGCTGGCATTGTTGCGGTTTCAAGGGATGCTGGAACGGCAGGGTTAGATAGGTCGTCCCGCTAGGAGGCTGCGCACTCTGAAAACGAGCGAAGCGAGTTTCGCTAAAACTGAAAAGGGAACTTCCGTGAGAAATTACCCGAACAAACAAGCATTATTGGATGCCGTTCAGACGGCCTTGGATAAGTATCTCGCCGAGTTTGCCGATATACCCGAAAGTGCGAGAAATATTCGTGCGGCGGACGGCGGCAAAACGCCTTCGGAACATTTGTCCTACCAACTGGGCTGGGTCCATTCCCTGCTGGATTGGGAACGGCGCGAACAGGCGGGCGAAGAGGTGCATACGCCTGCCGAAGGCTTCAAATGGAATAACTTGGGCGGTTTATACCAACGTTTCTATCAAGTTTACAGCGTTTACACTTTGGCGGAACAACAAGCGATGCTGCGCGGGAAAACCGCCGAATTGTGTGCATGGATAGAGGGTTTGAGCGAAGACGAGCTGTTTCTTGCAGGGCAGAGAAAATGGGCGGAAACTGCCGCGCAATGGCCGTTGTGGAAGTGGATACATATCAACACAGTCGCCCCGTTTACCAATTTCCGCACCAAGATTCGGAAGTGGAAAAGGGAGGTGGGGAATAGGGCGGATGAGTAATTTTTTAGAGAAATTACCTCTACTTGTTTTATCGAAACTCGTTTTGCTTGTTTTCAGAGTGCGCAGCCTCCTGGTGGGACGACCTTTTGCCGTTCTTGAACAAGTTAGGGCTTTTCTGGGCAGAGCTTCTGCAAAACCGAGGATCGCTAAAAAGCAAACCTGACGGTTCGCTGCCCTCTCCCTAGCCCTCTCCCACGGGGAGA
>NZ_KV838097.1:8493-16361 GCF_001838645.1 Neisseria sp. HMSC70E02
TCTCCCTAGCCCTCTCCCACGGGGAGAGGGGATTGAGGATACCGAAACCCAACTATGCTTTGGATTTCCAGCCAATTTTTCCCCTCTCTCCGTGGGAGAGGGGATTGAGGATGCTGAAACCCAACCATGTTTGGATTTTCAGCCAATTTTGTTCCCTCTCCCCGTGGGAGAGGGTTAGGGAGAGGGCAGTAAGCCGCAGGCTTACATTTAGGTTTCTAGGTTTCGCAAAAAATCTTCTGAAAGGTCGCTCCAACAGGAGAACGCACATTCTGAAGCCGTTGCGGCAAATTTTATTTGTGTGCAAGATAAACGAAAGGTCGTCTGAAAACGTTTTATCCTGTTTTCAGACGACCTTTTTACTTCCTTAACACTTTACCTGACGCGCTTTACCTGCCCGACTGTGTCCACACGTTTTGCAGGTAGGCGTAGGTCAGCTCGGCGGTGCCGGACACCAGCGCGATGTCGCTGCCCAAGTCTTCGGCTTTGCCCACGCCGATGGGCAAGGCGCCGGCGGCTTTGATGGCGGCGACACCTGCGGCGGCGTCTTCAATGCCGATGCATTGGCGGATGTCTGCGCCCACGCCCTCGGCAGCGGCGAGGAAGATGTCGGGGGCGGGTTTGGAATGCGCGACGGCGGCAGGGTCGGCGACGGCGTCGAAGAAGTGGGTCAGCCCCATGCGTTCCAGCAGGAACGGGCCGTTTTTACTGGCGGACGCGAGGGCGATTTTTTTGCCGTTCGCCCTCAATGCTTCCAGCAGCGGCAAAATGCCGGGGTACACGTCTTCGGGTTTGACTGCCTGAATCATCTCGACGTAGTTGTCGTTTTTGCGGCGGGTCAGTTCGGCGAACTCGGCTTCGCCGACGGTTTTGCCGCCGTGTGCGAGGATGCGTTTGAGCGAATCGTCGCGCGACACGCCTTTGAGCTGCTCGTTAAACTTGCGGTCGATGCTGATGCCCAGTTCTTCGGCGAGCTTTTTCCATGCGCGGTAGTGATATTCGGCGGTGTCGGTGATGACGCCGTCGAGGTCAAAGAGGACTGCGGTAAAAGTCATTTTGCGCCCTCCTTATTTTTCCAACGCAACGGTGTGGCTGCCGTTGAGCGTGATGTCTTTGCCGTACACCTGCAAATCGAGCGGTTCGCCTTTGAGCAGGGTGAAGACGACGTTTTCTTTGCCGACGGCAACTTTAATCAGACGGCCGCGGTAGTTAATATGGAAGGCGTAGCCTGTCCACGCACTCGGCAGGAACGGTGCGAAGCTGAGTTTGCCGCCCCAGGTTTTCATTTGGGCGAAACCTTGGACAATGGCGAGCCACGAGCCGGTCATGGAGGTGATGTGCAGGCCGTCTTCGGTGTCGTTGTTGTAGTTGTCCAAGTCCAGGCGGGCGGTGCGCTGGTACATTTCCACGGCTTTTTCTTCTTTGCCCAGTTCTGCGGCAAGGATGGCGTGGATACAGGGCGACAACGAGCTTTCATGCACGGTCATCGGTTCGTAGAAATCGAAGTTGCGGCGTTTTTCGTCGATATTGAAACGGTCGCCGAAGAAGTAGATGCCTTGCAATACGTCCGCCTGTTTGATGAAGGGCGAACGCAGGATTTTGTCCCACGACCATTTCTGGTTGAGCGGCAAATCGTCGGGCGAAAGCGCGGACACGGGGCGGATGTCTTTATCGAGGAAGCCGTCGTGTTGCACGAATACGCCGAGTTCTTCGTCATGCGGACGGTACATATTGGCGCTGATGTCCGCCCATTTTTCCAGCTCGGCGGCGCTCACGTTCAAATCCGGACGCGGGTATTTCGCCAAGGCTTCGCGGGTGTAGTCCAATACCCATGCGGCGAGGGTGTTGGTGTACCAGTTGTTGTTGATGTTGTTTTCGTATTCGTTCGGGCCGGTTACGCCGTGAATCATGTATTTGCCGTTGCGTTTGGAGAAGTGGACACGGTCCGCCCAGAAGCGGGACACTTCGACCAAGACTTCCAAACCTTCTTTGGCAAGATAGCTTTCGTCGCCGGTGTAGTTGGTGTAGTTGTAGATGGCGTAAGGAATCGCACCGTTGCGGTGGATTTCCTCGAAGGTGATTTCCCATTCGTTGTGGCACTCGATGCCCGTAAACGTTACCATCGGATAGAGTGCACCCGCCAAGCCCTGTTCGCGCGCGTTGTGTTGCGCCTGCGGCAGTTGGTTGCGGCGGTATTGCAGCAGGTTGCGGGTAACTTCGGGTTCCGCCAGTGCGAGGTAGAGCGGCACGGCGTAGGCTTCGGTGTCCCAATAGGTCGCGCCGCCGTATTTTTCGCCGGTAAAGCCTTTGGGGCCGATGTTCAGGCGTGCATCTTCGCCGTAGTAGGTGGAGAACAGTTGGAACAGGTTGAAGCGGATGCCTTGTTGCGCTTCGTCGCTACCTTCAATAACCACGTCGGCGATTTCCCAACGGTGCAGCCAGCCTGCTTTGTGCGCCTCCAGCAAGGTTTCAAACGCAACGCCTGCGATTTTTTCCGACAAGGCGCGGCCTGCGGCTTTCACCGCTTCCAAGCCCTGATAATCGCGACTGGTGGTAACAATCACGCGTTTTTCAAAGGTTTCGGGCGTACTGCCGACTTCGGCTTCGAAAGAATTGGAGACCTGCCAGTCGGTTTGGCTGCCGCCGAGGGCTTTGAAGCTGCCTGCGAAGGTTTGCTCGGCGTTGACGATAAATTGTTCCACGCCGAAAGGATTGGCGACGGTTTGGGTGGCAATGTAGGAGCGGTCGTCTGAAACGCCTTTGTCCAATACCTGCCAGAATTTTTCTTCGTAGTTGGAGTCTTCGTTTTTCACATCGGCGTCGATGATGGAATCAATGCGGACTTGGTGGGTTTTGCCGTCGACGGACACAGCTTCCCAGCGGATGACCGCCAGCTCTTTTTGCGCGACGGACAGGAATTTGCACACATCGAAACGCACGCCGAATACGGTGAACGAGCGGCGCAACACGCCGTGCTGCATATCGAGTTCGACGGAGAAGCCGGTAACGTCGTTTTTCGCCAAGTCCACTTCCTGCCCGTCGACAAAGATTCTGACTTTACTGAAATTGAGCGCGTTGATGGCTTTGCCGAAATATTTGGGGTAGCCGTTTTTCCACCAGCCGACGCGGGTTTTGTCGGGGAACCACACGCCGGCGATGTAGGTGCCCAAGTGGCTGTCGGCAGAATAGGTTTCCTCAAAGCTGCCGCGCATACCCATATAGCCGTTGCCCAAGCTGGTCAGGCTCTCTTGCAGCCGTTTGTGTTCTTTTTCCAGTTTTGCCGAACGCAGCGTCCAAGGGCTGACTTCCATGATTCTTGTATACATCGTAAAGCTCCTGTTTTGATGGTTTTATGGCAAACCGTTTTGAAATACGGTTCGCCTTACTTAAATCAAATAAAGCGTCGGCAGAAGTTTCAGACGACCCTCCTGCCGATAAATGAAGAAAATTATGCGCCGCCGTGTGTTTCTTTAATCAGGAACACGGAAAACGCGCCCAGCAGCAGGACGACGCCCCCTACCAAGAACATATTGGCCTGCAAACCGCCCATCATCGGGAACAACATGAAGCTCAACAGCGAAGCAACAATCTGAGGCATACAGATGGAGCCGTTGAACAAGCCCAAATAAGTGCCCATATGCTTGCCCGACAAGGCGTTGGTTACAATCGTCAGCGGATAAGTGATGATGCCCGCCCAAGCAATACCGATTAAGATGTAAGACAACACCAGCGCGTATTGGTTGCTGATGAAGAATACGGAGAAAAAGCCGAGCGCGCCCAAAGCCAGGCAGCTGAAATAACCCGCCTTGAGGTATCGGTTGGGGATTTTCGCCAATACAAACGAACAAATCACCGCCGCAACCGACTGCACCGCCGCCAATACACCGTACCAGTTGCCCGCTTCCTGATAGCCTACGGAAGACGCATCGGTCGTGTGCCAGACGTTTTCCGCAATCGCGCCAGCGGAATAAGTCCACATATATTGGAAAGCGAACCAGCAGAAAAACTGCACCAGAGTGACCGTCCAAAACGCTTTAGGCGCGGTTTTCAAGAGTTCGAACCAGTTGGCTTTTTCCTGATTTGCCGCCACGTCGATGCCGTGGTAGCGGGCGTAGGTCTCCGGATCGTATTCCTTCACTTTGAAAATCGTGAACGCGCTGGTAATCACCAGCAACGCCGCGCCCACATAAAACGCCACGACCACGGTCTGCGGCACGACGCCTTTCTCGGCAGTATTCGCCAAACCGATATACGCAAACACAAACGGCAGAATCGCCGCCAAAACCGCGCCCGTATTCGCCAAGAAGCTCTGAATCCCGTAGGCGTAGCTTTTCTGCTCTTCGTTGACCATGTCGCCGACCATCATCTTAAACGGCTGCATCGCCATATTCGACGATACGTCCAACAGCGCAATCATCAGTGCGCCGAACGACAAAGCCGCCAGCGACGCATAACCGAAACCGAAGCTGCCCGAGTTCGGCATCAGAATCATCACGATAACCGCAATCAGCGTGCCGTAAAGCAGATACGGCAGGCGGCGGCCGCCCAAGCGCGGCTTCCAAGTGCGGTCGGAGTAATAACCGACAATCGGCTGCACCAGCATCCCCGCCAACGGCGGCAGGATAAAGAACCAGCCGAGGCTGTGCGGGTCGGCGCCGAGCGTCTGGAAGATGCGGCTCATCTGCGAGCTTTGCAGGGTAAAGGCCGTCTGAACGCCGAGAAAACCGAAACTGAGCATCCAAATCGTGCTTTTCGGCAGCGAGGGCAAGCCCTGCCGCGTGGGTTGCGTATTGTCCGACATGAGGTAGTCCTTTCGTTTTTTTGTAATAAAACCGGTTTCGGTAAACATCATCGAGCGATGGATACCGATAAAAAGGGGCGTGTTGTGACAGCGCATGATGTTGAGTCGCGCGGGTCAGGGGTCGTCTGAAAACGAAGACAGAAGACGGTTTCAGACGACCTGATGTCCACATCACACTAAGCTATTTTTTAATCAACAGTTCGGGTAATTCAGCCCCATCGGTGCAATTTCGGTAACGCAGGCAGCGGCTAAACCATAATCATCGTTATGATGAAGTCGGTTTGGGAGAGGACATCGGGCTGCGAAGCGGCAAGAAATTGTTTAAGGAATTCAATTAAAGAGGAGGCGTCCTCACTTGGATAACAGTCGGATAAAACCATTTTCCGCGCTTGTCACGGATAGAAAGCGTAGTGTTCAAACATTTGTTTTCAGACGGTTTTGAGTAACGTGTCATCAGTAAAAACGCGCAGGGGATGTTGTCGGAAGAGTAGGGTGGGCGCGATTTGCTGAGGGATGGTATTGTTGTTGTGAAGCATCTGGTATAGATAAGCGGGGTCATTATGTTTTAAAACATACATGCTGGCAAGTGGCTATAAGTACCATAGTTGACTATCCGCAAAGTTTGAGTGGAGAAGCAAAGAAACGGCTTGCAAGCTGTTTACTGATTCGTCCTATTTTCCGTAGGGTATATCGGGAAGTCGGCAGAGAGTTTGGAGGCAGGGTATGCAGGTCGTCTGAAAACGGTTCATCCCGTTTTCAGACGACCTTTTTTGACAATGTGATACACTGTCATTCTGACGACATAAATTATCGATGCAAAGCCAAACGCTTCAGGAATACAAATTGAACATCCTCATTACTTCTCCCCGAGCGCCCGTTGCGCTGGAATGGGCGCGCTTCGCCAAACGCGGCGGGCATCAGGTTGTGTTTTGCGACAGCCTGCATTTTCCGGTCGGCATTTTTGCCGGATTGGGCGAGTACCGCCGCATTCCCGCGCCGCGTTTGGATTTCGCCGGCTATGCGCGTGCTATGACGGAATTGGTGGCGCAGGCGGATTGTGTGATTCCGACCTGTGAAGATATTTTTTATTTGGCGAGGCTGGATTTGCCGGAATCGGAGCGCGCCAAATGTTGGATGCCCGATCATGGAACGTTGTTCACCCTGCATGACAAATTCCGTTTTTTCGAGCGGATGCCGCAGGATACGACGGTGCGTTTTCCGGCTACGCGCCGAATTACATCGGTCGGCGAGGTCGGATACGACAGCGTGAAGAAAACGGTATTGAAGCCCGTTTATTCGCGTTTCGGGCGTTCCGTAATACGCGGCGTAACGGAGGGTCGTCTGAAAAACATCCATATCAGTGCGGATTATCCTTGGGTGCAGCAGGATTTCATTACGGGGCAGGGGGTGTGTAATTATGTGATTTGCGAACACGGCAGCGTGTTGGCGCATGCCGCCTACCGCCCGCGCTACCTGCTCAACGATTCGGCATCGACCTATTTCGAGCCGCTTTCCGACCCGCGTTTGGACGAATTTGTGACGAAATTTGCCGAGCAAAACGCGTTTCACGGACAGGCGGCTTTTGACTTTATCGATGACGGAAACGATTTGTGGCTGTTGGAATGCAACCCCCGCGCGACCAGCGGTCTGCATCTTTTACGCGAGGATTTGATATTTGACGGAGCAGGGCGCTTGCAGCAACGGAAACACAACGTACCATCCAAACCTTTACGGGTCGGCGCGACCTTGCCGCTGCTTTTCGGTTATCGGGCTTGGAAAGAGGGAAAATGGACGGCGCTTTGGCAGGACTTCCGCCGAGCCGATGATGTGATTGCTGATTTGCCTTTCTATGCGCAATGGCTGGCATTGGGCGAGATGATGTGGCGCAGTATCCGGCATCATAAGCCTTTAACCAGCGCCAGCACTTTCGATATTGAGTTTGACGGCGATGAAAACTGATCTGTCCCACGAATTTGCGGCATTGTTCCGAGACATTCCGCTGCAACGCCTGTTTGCCAATATGAATGCCCGCGCCGAGGTTTTGAATATCGACGGTTTGGATATTCCCTGCACTGTCATCGACCGGATCACGCCTAATTGCTATACCGCGTCGCCGCATTCGGCAATCGTGGATTATGCGAGGGACGAGTTGGTCAAACTGCCCGGCGGGCAGCGTATGCTTGCGGCGAGTTTGTTGTCGGCATTAAGCGGCATTTTGCGGCTGAATCAGATCGACCGTATGGTGACGCTGAACAATTATTGCCTCTCTACCAATAGCTTCTCTGAGGCTTTTCAGACGACCCCAATGTCGAAGCTGACCCAAGCCGCCGTCGCAAAATGGCCGAAACATGCTTTGTCCGTCCGTTCGCTGAATCCGCGCCAGCATAAGGATTTGATTGAACGGCTGGAACAGCTCGGTTGGAAAATGGTTGTGACGCGGCAGGTTTACATTATGGACGATTGGCAGGTAGTCATGGCAAAAACCAATACCAAACGCGACCGCAAGATATTTAATGACGGACGTTATGTTTTTGAGCGCTTGAGTGCCGACAGCCCTGATGCGGATTTTGAAGCGGCGGTGCATTGGTACAACCGCCTGTATCTGAACAAATATTCCAAGCAAAACGTACAATTTACCGTTGAATTTATGCGCGAAGCCGTATCGCGCGATATCTTGAATTTATTTCTACTGCGTGACGGCAAAACCGGTGAAAGTGCCGGCGTATCAGGCGTGGTCATCGACAGCAATACCGCTACTTCGCCCATCGTCGGCTACGATGATGCCAAGCCGCAAAGTGATGCCTTATACCGCCGCTGCATGACGCGTTCCATGCAAACCTGTATCGAAGCGGATGTCCCTTTAAATTTCAGTTCCGGTGCACCCGATTTCAAAAGGGTACGCGGCGCAATGCCTGAAATCGAATATATGGCGGTCTATACGTCCCATCTCCGACCTGCGCGCCGGCTTATTTGGAAGCTGTTACACGCATTGAGCCAGGGGTATTACAAAAAAATCCTGATTAAATACAAACTGTAAACATATAGTGGATTAACTAAATCAGGACAAGGC
>NZ_KV838097.1:16461-35196 GCF_001838645.1 Neisseria sp. HMSC70E02
AATCGTTTTCTTTGAGCTAAGGCGAGGTAACGCCATCCTGGTTTAGTTAATCCACTATAAATATTGAACTTAAAACACGGAGTACATCATGAAAAAAACGTTTTTACTCATCTGCCTTGCCGCCACTGCGGCCGCATCCGCCGAAACTATATCGTTGGAAGTATCGGGCAATCCGGCATTCCGTCAATATTCCGCCAATGCAAAGGTAGAGTCTGCGTTCAAATCCATACAAAACGAATGCGGTGATTTTGCCGTTGCGCCTGTTTCACTTTCCCTGAAAAAGGACGCTAAATATTTCGTCGCAGTCTGCACAATGGGCGGCAGCGCATTGACAGAATTCCAAATCCTCTCCAGCGGACGCGGCAAATCAGAGGTCTTGTTGGAAGGCGGAGGCTATGGAATCAATATCTTGCCGAAACAACATAACGGTTTGCGCGATATCGCCGTTACAGAAGGCAATGCAAGATATTGCACCGAAACGCGTTACCGCTTTAATGGAAAAGCCTACCGCCCCTATAAACGTAAGAGCTGCCTAGGTTAATCCATGCTGTAAGTTTCAAAAGAGGTGTATCAACATGAAAAAGTTGATTTGCCATCACAATCAAATAAAACGACACAAACCATGAACATAGAAAAAATGAAACGCGCTTGGTATCCGTTGATACCAAGCAAGCAGCTGAAAGACAAGCCCGTTCATCGCGAATTGTTGGGACAGCAACTGGTGTTGGTAAGGCTGAACGGACAGGCAGCCTGTATGGATGATTGCTGTCCGCATCGGCATGTGCCGTTGAGTGCGGGCAAAATCGTTTCGGGCAAACTCCAATGTTGTTATCACGGCTGGGAGTTTGATGCGCAAGGCAAAGTTTTGACTGTTGTCGGCGGGATGTGTGCTTGTGAAGAAGCTGAGAGTGTTCCTACGTTTCCATGCCGAGAGTACGACGATTGGGTGTGGGTTTGTCTGGTTTCCGATATTCCTTTTGAACCGTATGCCGATTTTGAAGCGCCGGAAGGTTTTGAAACCGCCAACGCCGTCCGATATATGGAAGGCGATTTTATCCACGCCATCGAAAACTTCCTCGACCCGACCCATACGCGCTATATCCATGCCAAACTGCTGCGCAACAACGGCAAACAAAGCATGCAGATCAGCCAGAGCCACCATGAACGCGGTTTCGTGACGCATTATCGTCTTAATCAACAGCAAAACGGATTGATTAACAAGCTGTTCGACAAAGGCATTACCGTTAACGATGCGGCATTTACTTTCCCGGGTTTGGTGCGTATCGATTACTTCACACCGAACAGTCATGAATATCGGATTTCCGCCTTTTTTATCCCTCAAAACAAGGGCAGTATGGGCTTAAATGTCCGAGTCCATTTTCCTAAAAGCCGCTTTCCTTTGCCCATCAAATTCCATCTGTTCCGCCCGTTTCTTGAACGTCTGATGGTTCAGGATTCCGCCATTATCAAAAGCCAATACCATCATCACAAAGAGCATTATGCGAATAGGCCTTATTGCAGCACCACCAATGATTTGGTGATTGATCATTTGTTGCATCTCTTCTTGGAAAACATGCCGGAGGGCATAGACAAAACGGGAGAAATGAGTTTATAGAGAATGCGAAACCGGAGGAGAAGGGTGGTAGCCTGAGGGTCGTCTGAAAACAGTGTAAAACGGGTTTCAGACGACCCCTTCTATAAAAACTGTCAACAATCTTCATTAATATATTCCGAATGCCCGAATATTTATTTTATAAAAATCAATACTCAATCTTTTCGGTATTCGGATAATGTTAAAAGATGAAAGATTTTGTCTTGATTGAACAGGCGGTTTGCGTTATCGTTTGCATTCTTTCATTCATAAACTCTGTGTTTCATTCCAATTGATTGGACAGTCTGACTGTCGCCGTGTTCCTTCAATGCGCGTACCCTAAACCGCTGCTTGGAGGGCTTGCATTACAGGTGCTGTGGCGAGGCGGGTTGCCCCTATTGGTTTGAAGCCGTATAAAAGAGGTCATTATGCAATTATCAGGTGCACAAATCATAGTGCAAAGTCTCAAAGCCGAAGGTGTAGAGTATGTTTTCGGCTATCCGGGCGGCGCAGTCATCGAAATCTACGACGCTATTTTCCAACTCAATAAATTCAAGCACATCCTGACCCGCCACGAGCAGGCGGCGGTACACGCGGCAGATGCGTATGCGCGCGTCAGCGGCAAAGTCGGCGTCGCGCTGGTTACTTCCGGTCCGGGCGTGACCAATGCGCTGACAGGCATTGCCACCGCATACAGCGATTCGATTCCGATGGTGGTCATCAGCGGACAGGTCGGCAATTCGCTCATCGGTACGGATGCGTTTCAAGAGGTGGATACGGTCGGCATTACCCGTCCGTGCGTCAAACACAATTTCTTGGTAACCAACGTCAACGAGCTTGCCGAGACCATTAAAAAAGCATTCCAAATCGCCGCCAGCGGCCGACCCGGCCCGGTCGTGGTCGATATTCCCAAAGATGTAACGCAGGCAATGGCGAAATTCAGCTATCCGCAGGAAGACATCTTTATCCGCTCTTACCAACCTGTCGTGCAAGGCCATATCGGGCAGATTAAAAAAGCCATCCAAATGTTGGCTTCCGCCAAACGTCCGATCGTTTATTTCGGCGGCGGCGTGGTATTGGGCAATGCTTCGGAAGAGCTGACGAAGTTTGTCCGCATGACGGGCGCACCATGTACCGGCACACTGATGGGGCTGGGCGCGTACCCTTCAAGCGACCGCCAATTCTTGGGCATGCTGGGTATGCACGGCACTTACGAAGCCAACCTCGCCATGCAAAACGCAGATGTCGTGTTGGCAGTGGGCGCGCGTTTTGACGACCGTGTCGTCTCCGTTCCGTCCAAATTCTTTGAAAAAGCCAAAAAAGTCATTCACATTGATGTTGACCCGTCCAGCATCGCCAAACGCGTCAAAGTCGATATTCCGATTGTCGGCGATGTGAAAAACGTCTTGTCCGAAATGATTGCCTTGTGGGGCAAACAGGATGCGCCTGCCGCCGACTCTTTGGACAAATGGTGGAAAAACATCGAAGAATGGCGTTCGCGCAACTGCCTGTGGTTTGACAACGACAGCGAAATCATCAAACCGCAATATGTCGTGCAGAAACTTGCCGAAGTTACCGGCAATTCCGCCATCATCACTTCGGACGTGGGACAACACCAAATGTTCGCGGCGCAATATTATCCGTTCGAACGCCCGCGCCAATGGCTCAATTCCGGCGGCTTGGGTACGATGGGCGTAGGCCTGCCGTATGCGTTGGGCGCGAAACTCGCCGCTCCCGACCAAGACGTATTCTGTATTACGGGCGAAGGTTCGATTCAGATGAACATCCAGGAATTGTCCACCTGCTTCCAATACCATGTCCCGATTAACGTCGTTACCCTCAACAACGGCTACCTCGGCATGGTTCGCCAATGGCAGGAGCTGTATTACGGCAACCGCGAATCGGAAACCTATTTCGATTCCCTGCCCGATTTCGTCAAACTGGCGGAAGCATACGGGCACATCGGCATCCGCGTGGACAAAAAATCCGATGTTGAAGGCGCGCTTTTGGAAGCGGTCAAACAAAAAGACCGTCTGGTATTTATCGACTTCTTGACCGATAAGAAACAAAACGTGCTGCCCATGGTCGGCAACGGCAAAGGTTTGGACGAAATGGTCCTGCCGCCGCATATGCGCGAAAACCCTAAAGCGTAAGGAGAACGACAATGCGACATATCTTATCTGTTCTGATGGAAAACGAATCAGGCGCGATGAGCCGCGTGGTCGGTCTTTTCTCCGCTCGCGACTACAACATCGACTCCTTGGCAGTAGCCCCGACCGAAGACAAAACCCTTTCGCGCATGACCATCGTTACCCATGGCGATGAGCAAGTCATCGAACAAATCACCAAGCAACTCAATAAATTGATTGAGGTGGTCAAAGTGGTCGATTTGAACGAAAGCCGTTTTGTCGAACGCGAACTGATGTTGGTAAAAGTCCGCGCCGTCGGCAAAGACCGCGACGAATTTTTACGCCTGACCGAAATCTACCGTGGCAGCATCATCGACGTAACCGACCGCAGCTACACCATCGAAATCACAGGTTCGACCGACAAACTCGACTCTTTCCTCGAAACCGTCGGACGCGCCCAGATTTTGGAAACCGTACGCACAGGCGCAGCCGGCATCGGCCGCGGCGAGCGTATTTTGAAAATTTAACACCGTCAGGTTTTCAGACGACCCGATAGGTCGTCTGAAAACAGAAACGGCAGGAGAGATTGATGTCAAACATTAAAATCGTCGCGCTGGTTACCGTCAAACCCGAATACACAGAAACGCTGAAACCCTTGTTCCAAAGCCTGGTCAAAGCCAGCCGCGCGGAAGAAGGCAACATCAGCTACGATTTGCATCAGGAAATCGGCAAACCCGAGCGTTTCGTCTTCGTCGAAAACTGGAAATCCCAAGCCGCCATCGACGCGCACAACGCCAGCGAACATTTCCAAGGTTTCGTCAAAGCCATCGACGGCAAAACCGATGCGCTCGAAATCGTTTTGATGGAAGAACTCTCCGTTTAACCCTTTACCCTCAATCCAACCGTCCGGCATCCTCAACACAAAGCCGGAATCCATTTTACCCAAAGGAAATCAAATGCAAGTTTATTACGATAAAGACGCCGACCTGTCCCTGATCAAAGGCAAAACCGTCGCCATCATCGGCTACGGCTCACAAGGCCACGCCCACGCAGCCAACCTGAAAGATTCAGGCGTAAACGTAGTAGTCGGCCTGCGCCAAGGCGGCTCTTGGAAAAAAGCAGAAGCAGCCGGTTTCGAAGTATTGTCCGTAGCCGATGCCACCAAAAAAGCAGACGTAGTGATGATTCTGCTGCCCGACGAAAACCAACCCGTCGTATACAAAAACGAAATCGAGCCTAACCTGAAACAAGGCGCGGTACTCGCTTTCGCACACGGCTTCAACGTCCACTACAACCAAATCGTACCGCGTGCCGACTTGGACGTGATTATGGTCGCCCCCAAAGGCCCCGGCCACACCGTACGCAGCGAATTCCTCAAAGGCGGCGGCGTGCCTTCACTGATCGCCGTTTACCAAGATAAAAGCGGCAAAGCCCGCGACATCGCCCTGTCTTACGCAGCAGCCAACGGCGGCACCAAAGGCGGCGTGATTGAAACCAACTTCCGCGAAGAAACCGAAACCGACCTCTTCGGTGAACAAGCCGTATTGTGCGGCGGCGTGGTCGAACTGATCAAAACCGGCTTCGAAACCCTGACCGAAGCAGGCTACGCGCCCGAAATGGCATACTTCGAATGCCTGCACGAAATGAAGCTCATCGTTGACCTGATTTACGAAGGCGGCATCGCCAACATGAACTACTCCATTTCCAACAACGCGGAGTACGGCGAATACGTTACCGGCGTGGAAGTCATTAACGACAAATCCCGCGAAGCCATGCGCAACGCCCTCAAACGCATCCAAACCGGCGAATACGCCAAAATGTTCATCCAAGAAGGTGCCGTCAACTACGCCAGCATGACCGCCCGCCGCCGCCTGACTGCCGATCACCAAATCGAGAAAGTCGGCGCACAACTGCGTTCCATGATGCCTTGGATTGCCAAAAACAAACTGGTCGACTTGGACAAAAACTAATTCGACTCGGTTCAACCATAAGCAAACCTGCCCGACGATTCGGGCAGGTTTTTTGTTACGTTAAGATTTTGAAAAATCAAAAATTCCAGTGGAAGAAAGGTCGTCTGAAAGACGAATTGACGATTTCAGACGACCCTTTGCTTGAGTTAGAAGTTATCGTGACTCAGTTCAAAAGAACAATAGCAACGAAGCTTTATCTGTGGTTTGTAGTGTTCTTTTTTATTTATGAATTCCAGGTCCGAAATCGGCTGTGACAAATTCTTGAACAATCATGACCGCGCAGTTGTCTTTACGTTTTTTCATAAAAAGCAGTTTTGCCTTTGCCGGGGCGGGTAACGTAAGAATGGATATGTCTTTACCGTCTAAATGGCCGATAAAACTGGGACTGCCTGCGAACTCTTCATAGTTTGTAGGTGGTAACGGACAGCGGTTATTGTGAAGTTCAAATTCAAGCTGCTTCATCTTGCCTTTTTCAGACGACCATTCAGCAAACGAAATACTACGGATACCGTATTGTTGATATGGATCTTGGTTAACATGGTATGTGCTGTTGAATTGTCTGTCGTTTTTTATAGTATGGTTAGCAGTTTGATTGATTTCATGCGCCAGTTCGGGGATATCAATGCTGCGACCGATTTTATCCAAGTCAATAAAACTGCCATCGCGGGCAGCTTCTACCAAGACCTTAGACAAAGACTTATCGTGCATACGCATGGTTTCCATCGTATCGGCTCGGGCAATATTGGCAGATGTAAGCAGTGCGCAAAATATCAAAAAATAAGATTTCATTTAAATCCTTGTTATTAAATAGAGTTTAAGAATAAAACAAAATTGCCTGCATAGAAGATGAGATATTATGAGGCATACTAATAATTTATTGAAATTTTTCCAACATGATTTTTCTTATGGATGAAAATCTTTTTGATGAATTATGTTTAATCGCCATATAAATTTCATCATCAATTTTATTTTGGGTTAATACCATATTTTCAATATATGGAATAATTTTCTCAGAGCCGGTTGAAATTAAATAGGCAGCTATCTCGCTATAAATATATGATTCTACGCGGAAATGGTCTAGTTTATTTAATAGTAAAGTTTCAATCGATTTCGAGTGATAGCTTTTTTCTTTTAGAGCATACACGATCCAAGAAATTACTTTCGGATGCTTGCTATTTAAATTTTTTATCAGATATTCTTCAATATAATCTCTTTTGGGAAAAAATGCAGAGCTAAAAGCAGTAGCCATAACGATAGAATATTTCTGTATTTGCCAAATTAATTCAATTTTTCCTTCTATTGCGCAGAATTCTTCCTCTCCTAAATCATAATAATGAAACAAATGCCCTAAAGAAGATATCGCTGAGGATTTTACGTTAATGCTTTTATCGTTGTTTATAAAATCAATTAAGAGAGATAAAACTTCTTCAAGTTCGGATTTATTAAGCTTATTCTGAATCTGTCCGAGAATAAAGACAGCAATTTCCCTATGCCGACTATACCGACTTGTTAAGAGAACATTTTTGACGATATCGCTAATTTCACGATACCGGAAAAATTGCAATCTTCTAGCTGCTTCGTATCGAATTTGAGTATTAGAATTCAGCAGGATATTGAGTAATTCAGTAGCTGATAAATTTTTACATGTTAAATAAGCATCAAAACTCAAAGAATCTTTATTTTTCATATAGTTTGTCTTGTTTGTGTCTAATACAGGTGCTATCTTGAAAAATGCGATTTGATTTCATGAGTTTTAGCGTTTATATGAACTTCTATAATTCCATGTCCTCCTCTGCGATGAGGATTTAATATTTGGGGAGAGTAGGTAAAAACATAATATTTGTTTTCTGTTTTATCAATGTAAGTGCTACATGATATATTGTAGTCGGAGATGTTTAATCCTTTAGCCTCTATCTCTTTCATGGAGAGGAATAGAGGCTGGGAGTATTCTTTTTCTATCGATAGTTTTTTACCCGAATATCTGTAAATTTCAAAAGAATCAGCCATAGTATTTTGCGGTATAAAGAATATAAAGAGTAAAGTAATCAGATATTTTTTAAGATTCATTTTTAGTATTAACTCGATAGGATTTAAAATTGAAGGAACCAAGTTTCATGGTTTATAGCAAGCTGTTGGATCAGCAGATGTAGGTTGGGTCGTGACCCAACATTCAGGTTGTTGTTGGGTTTGCCAACCCAACCTACGCTTACTATTCTTACGGATATTCCCGCAGATAAACGCGCTCGCCCTTGTCGTCATAACGCTTAATCAGACGCAGGCGGCCGTTTTTATCGTATTCGCGTGCCTCGCCGAAATACACGCCGTGGCGGTGCGGCAGCGTGTATTTCAATTTGCCGTTGGGATAATAGCCTTTGACCACGCCGTGGACTTTATCGTTTTCGTCATACGGCATCACGGTTTCCAACACGCGCTGACTGCCGTCGGTATAGTGGTACACCGTATAGCCGCCGTCCGCATGGTTTTCTCTGCGCATTGTGCCACCCTGTCCGTCTGCTGTTCCGCTGTTTTGCCAACGCCGCTGCCTCAACCGTTCTTCTGCCTCGCGGCCGCGCTGTATTTGCATTTCCAGCTGTCTTTGCTGCGGTGAAACAAAGCTGCCCTCCGGCACGCAGTTCATATTGCCGTACATCTGCAGGCAATGCGCTATCCGGTTCTGTTCCTGACGGTCCGCGCGCGCATTGGCCGCCGAATCCGCCCATGCCGCCTGAAACGGCAATGCCGCCAGTATGGATAGTGCAACGGATATTTTTTTCAAAACAGATATTTTCATATAAATTCCTTAGCAGATGTAGGTTGGGTCGTGACCCAACATTCAGGTTGTTGTTGGGTTTACCAACCTAACCTACGCTTACCATGCCAACAAATAATGATTTGAGTATATTGGATTTGAAGTTAATAGAATAGTTTATAGCAAGTCATATGAAAACTCTAAATTAGCCTGCATGCGTACTACACTCTTATAACTCTTCCGAATCTGAGAGATCCTCAAATCCAACAACATCATCATCGTGGTAGTTGATTAAAATGCCGTATGGCTCGGCAATAGGGAGCTGACTTTCTCTAAATACGATATCCCAATCTTTTGTTTTTTCATGAAACATAAACTCCGGAAAAGAAATCAATTCTTTGGTTTCGTCTAATTTATCTTTGTAATGATTAAATCCAAGTTGTTTGGGTTGGGTATATAAAATATTTCTTAAGAATAGTTCAGTTTTTGCTTTGATCTGAGGAAAGTTATTCATTTTACTTTGAATAAAGTTAAAATCTATTTCCTCCAAATCAAATGGTTGACTAACTTGAATAGAGAAAGACATTTCATTAAATATACCTTGAAGAAAAGATGTGTTTGTTGTTTCTTCAGTAATAAAGGTCAATTTGCCCAGAGGGGTATGAAATTTACCCATATTAGTGTCCTATATAAGGTATTAAATATTTAGAGTAAGCAAAATAGTTATTAAAGGTCGTCTGAAAAATTTCAGACGACCTTTTCTTCAATATCCTCTAATTTGCTATCACTCTTTCTTTCAAAGTCTTCAATAATCTCTTTATAACCTTAATCTGTATCTTAATACCCTTGTGGGTTAGATGGATGAGCACCAATTTTTAAGAAACGTGATAGTTTATAAATAATAATGTAAGACATTAATTTTGGGTTATTTGATATTTTTCATTATATTGGAAAGTTCTATTGGTACGGGTATATCATGTTCACTTGAACGTGAAATTTTTAGCAAATAACTATGTAGAATAAATTCAAAATCAGAAAATATTTTTAATTTGATTAGGCAACATATTTTTAACTCTTGGATTTTTAAGTCTCGCCAATTTTGATGGCTGGATAGTTTTGAAAAGTAGTTATCCGGAATTTGCTCTATCATATCAAGGCAATGATTAAATTCCTTTAAGTCATAATAAATATGTGCTAGGTAGGCTTTGGCAAACATAGCATTTTCAGAATCAGAAGTAGCCTTTTTAAAGGGAATTTTTGCTTGTTCTAAAAGGGAAATTCTATTTTTATCTTCTGATAGATTAGCTTTTAAATATAAGTTATATCCTAAAAGATATGGGTAATTATTTAAATTTAATAAATTATTTAGAAGATAATCTATAAGGATTAATTTTGTTCGATTCTCCTCAGTCAATTCGATTACCTCAGTTATTACATAAGGATTATTAGTCGATATTGAGTCTAAAGGGGAGTTGATATAGTCCAAAGCATTCATCATATTAACTTATAGGTTGTACTGTTGCCTTATGATATATTCTCTGTTAGTTATATATTTTGCTATTGAATCATTCACTTACTTTACATCGATAATCGTAGGTTAGATCCCTAAAACTGTCATTTTGTATATAACAGGTTTGTAATATATGGGTCATCTGAAACAGTTTCAGACGACTTTTTCTTTATTTCTCTCTATTCTTTCAGCACTCTTTCTTTCAAAGTCTTCAACACACTTTTCACCGTCTTAATTCTCATCTCCACATCCTCCATCTGAGCCGTAAACTTCAACTTATCCGCCCCTGCCAGCCGATAGTTTCTATCGCTCTGAATCAGCAGGATGATTTCTGTCGGGTCGATTTGGTGGTGTTTGCCGAAGGTAACGGTGACGGCTTCGCTGGTCGCGTCGATGGCGTCTATGCCCAATTCTTTTGCGGCGAGCCGCAGGTGGTGGCTTTCGATGAGGGTTTTGACGGGTTGTTCGGGCAGGCCGAAGCGGTCGACGAGTTCTTCGTGTATGGCGTTGATTTGCTGAACGGTTTCGCAGACGGCGAGGCGTTTGTAGAGGACGAGCCGTTCGTGGATGTCGGGGCAATAGCTTTCGGGCAGCAGGGCGGGGCTGTGCAGTTTGATTTCGGTGGTGATGCCCAGCGGTGCGTCGAGGTCGGGCTGGCGGCCTTTTTTGAGGTCGCGCACGGCTTGTTTGAGCATTTCGGTGTAGAGCGTGAAGCCGACCTGTATCATTTCGCCGGATTGTCCTTCGCCGAGGATTTCGCCTGCGCCGCGGATTTCCAAATCCTGCATGGCGAGGGTGAAACCTGCGCCGAGTTCGTCTGCCGCCGCGATGGCGTCGAGGCGTTTTTCTGCGTCTTTGGTGATGTATTCGGGCGTGAGCAGGTAGGCGTAGGCTTGGTGGTGGCTGCGGCCGACGCGCCCGCGAAGCTGGTGCAGTTGCGCAAGCCCGAATTTGTCGGCGCGGTTGATGATGATGGTGTTGGCGTTGGGAATGTCGATGCCGGTTTCGATGATGGTGGAACAGAGCAACACATTGAATCTTTGTTGCAAAAAGTCGCGCATGACTTGTTCCAGCTCGCGCTCGCGCAGTTGTCCGTGCGCCACGCCGATGCGGGCTTCGTGCAGCAGAGCTTCCAGCCGCTCGCGCATGTTTTCGATGGTATCCACTTCATTGTGCAGGAAAAATACCTGCCCGCCGCGTTTGAGTTCGCGCAACACGGCTTCGCGCACGCTGCCTTCGCTGAACGGTTTGACAAAAGTTTTTACGGCGAGGCGGCGGCTGGGCGCGGTGGTAATCAGCGAGAAGTCGCGCAGGCCTTCGAGCGCCATGCTGAGAGTGCGTGGAATCGGCGTGGCGGTCATGGTAAGGATGTCCACGTTGGCGCGCAGGCGTTTGAGCTGCTCTTTCTGGCGCACGCCGAAACGGTGTTCTTCGTCAATGATGACTAGCCCTAAGTTTTTGAATTTTATGTCGTCCTGCACCAATTTGTGCGTGCCGATAACGATATCGACCGTGCCGTCCGCCATACCTTCCAGCGCGGCTTTGGTGGCTTTACTGTTGTTGAAACGCGAAAGGCTGGCGACTTTTACGGGGAAATCGGCGAAGCGGTCGGCGAAGTTTTGCGCGTGCTGCTCGACCAGAAGCGTGGTCGGGGCGAGTACGGCGCCCTGTTTGCCGCCCATCACCGCCACAAACGCGGCGCGCAGGGCGACTTCGGTTTTGCCGAAACCGACATCGCCGCACACAAGGCGGTCCATCGGCTTCGCCTGCGTCAGGTCTTTAATCACGGCGGCAATGGCGGCGGCCTGGTCTTCGGTTTCTTCGTAGCCGAAGCCGTCGGCAAACGCCTGATAGTCCAACTCGTTGATTTCAAACTTGTGTCCCGATTGGGCGGCGCGCTGAGCGTAGAGGTTGAGCAACTCGGCGGCGGTGTCGCGCGCTTTTTCGGCGGCCTTGCGCTTCGCCTTGTTCCATGCACCGCTGCCGAGCTTGTGCAGGGCGACGTTTTCATGCGCCTGACCGGAGTAGCGGCTGATTAAATGCAGTTGCGAAACAGGCACATAAAGCTGCGCTTCGCCCGCGTATTCGAGCAACATCATTTCGTTGGTTTCGCCGCCCAAATCCATCGTTACCAAGCCCATATACCGCCCGATGCCGTGTTCTTCGTGCACAACGGGGTCGCCGATGTTGATTTCGGCAAGGTCGCGCAACAGGCCGTCTGAAACGGTGGCGTGTTTTTTGCGGCGGTTGTGGACGCGCGAACGGGCAACGTATTGGTAGAGCTCGGATTCGGTAATGACGGCGATGGCACCTTGAGCGGCAACTGCTTTGCCCTCTCCCCAACCCTCCCCCACGGGGGAGGGGGCAGGCTGCTGTTGGATTTGCCCGTGCAGACTATTTTCGATTGGGTGCAGGCTGCTTTCAGTTTTCAGGTCGTCTGAAACGGCGGCGGCACTTTGTTCCCTCTCCTGAGGGAGAGGGTGTGTTACGGCTGCGGAAAATTTGGTTTGGGCGGCAACTGCTTTGCCTTCTTTCTCGGCGGCGGGAGTAGGTTGCTGTTGGCTCGGAGATTGTGGCCCGCCCAGTTTGAACCCGTATGCCAACGGCGCAACCGTAATCATCAGCGGCTCGTGCGCCGATAAAAAGCCCTGCCAGTCGGACACAGGTTTGGCCTTCAAACCATTTTGCTGCAAGAAGCCGAGCATGGTTTCTCGCCGTCCCAGACTTTCGGCGCACAGCAAAATCCGCCCGTCAAAGGTCGTCTGAAAATCCTTCAATGCCTGCAACGGCTCGTCGGATTGGCGGTTGACGGCAAGGTCGGGCAGGGTGTGTTCCTTGCCGGAAACATCGGGCAGCACCTGTCCGTAGTTTTTCAGACGGCCTGCGAACACATCGGCAGAGAGATACAAATGCTGTGGAAGCAAAGGCGGATAGGTTTCGTCGCCCTGCGCCATGGCATAACGTGATTTGACGTCGCTCCAAAAGCGGTTTGCCTCGGCGTGAACATCGCCCAAAGAGACAAACAGCGCATCCTCGCCGATATAGTCAAATAGCGTTTCCAGCTCGTTTTCAAAAAACAGCGGCAGATAATATTCCACGCCCGCGCCGAAATGGCCGTTGCTGACGGCTTTGTACACGGCGGCATCGTTCGGATTGCCATCGACTTCCTCGCGGAAGCGGCTGCGGAAAATCTTTTGCGCCTCGCTGTCGGTGGGGAACTCGTGCGCCGGCAGCAGGCGGATTTCGGAAACGGGGGAGATGGTGCGCTGCGTGTCGGTGTCAAAGGTTTTGATGCTGTCGATTTCATCGTCGAACAAATCGATGCGGTAGGGCATTTCGCTGCCCATCGGGAATAAATCCACAATGCCGCCGCGCACGGCAAACTCGCCTGCCGCGACAACATGGGAAACATGGTTGTAGCCCGCATCCACCAAATCGGTTTTCAGACGGCCTATATCCAGAGTCTGCCCCGTTTTCAGCCAAAACGTGCGCCCCGCCAAAAACGGCACGGGCGGCAGCTTCTGCATCGCCGTGGCAACCGGTACAAACAACACGTCCGCCGCGCCGCTCTTAATCTGCCACAACGCCGAGAGCCGCTCCGACACCAAATCCTGATGCGGCGAAAAACGCTCGTAAGGCAGCGTTTCCCAGTCCGGCAGGAACACTGCCGTATCGTGCGGACGGAAAAACCGCCATGCCGTCTGAAGGCGCAACGCCTGTTCCGCATCTTGGGTCAGCACGACTTTGAGCCGCTTATGCGGCAGATAACGCGCCAAAGCCAGCGGCAGCGAGCCTTGCGAAAGATTGAGCCAACGGGATTTTTCACGGGGTTTGGGGATAGGGTAGGTCATGGCGTAGGGACAATGGCTTGCGGCAGCCGGAAAATTTTTCGGGCCGCCGTGGTAGGTTGTAAAAGCGGGATTTTAGCAGATTACAAGCGGGTGTAAGGAGCGGGATGGCTTGGGTGGTTTTCAGACGACCTTTGTGTGGCAGAGGGTCGTCTGAAAATGTTTGTCCGTAAAAACCGATTGAAATGGATAGACTGAATATTACGGTTTGTCCGGATAAGCCAATAACGGGCTGAAGTCCGCTTTCCAAATATCCAGTTCATACAGTTGACCGTCGCTGTAAGAATATAGGGTTGCCAAAACCGGAATGCCGTCTTTATCGTGAAACAGGTATTCGGCGATTGGGATGATTTGTAGCGGGCGCGTTTGGTTTGTATCGCTGGAAAACAGAAAACTGCCCATCGCGCCATCATCGAGCGTGGTGACGCTGTTGGAAAAACGGGTTTCCAATCCGGCATATTGAGGTTTTTTGTTTGACAGAAGAAGATTCAACAAATCGGTTTCGTCTGCCGTCATCGGGCGTTTGTTCAATGGTTCAACTCCATGTATCTGCTGAAAAAGGGATTGTTCGTCCGGATGTTTTCAGACGACCTTTGGCGGCAGGAAGTCATTCTAGCGGATGCAAGCCGGCAAAGACAGCGGTGGCTTTTTCAGACGACCTGCAAGGGTTTGTGATAAGGTATAAAACGGACCTATTTCTGGGAACGAGGTCGTCTGAAAACGGAGGGGAAGGGTATGCCGCAGCAGAAGTGCAGGCAGCAGGCATTTCAGATTTGCGTTATACTTTTCCCCGTCTGTGTACTTTACTTATGAGAAAGGCAGCAAAATTATGATCTTAGAATTCATTAAAAAACTGTTTGGCGCTACCGGCGGCGCATCGTCTTCGTCAAAACGCGGCGGCTGGAATGAGGAAGAGGGCGTGTATTACGCCAAAGGCAGCTACGATAACGCAGTAGAGTACAACAATGAGTTGATGTGTATTGCCAATTTTATGCTCTACCATATGGAAGACATGAACCAGGCAATGGACAAACGCGATTACGCCCAAGCCGAAAAAGTCCGTGTGCAGTGGATAGCCGCGATTCCCAATTACATTGCGCAAGCCGATAAATTGGGCGCATACAAAGGCGATGCTTCCCTGTTGAATGCTTTGAAAAGCCATCTGCGTTTCTTTAGCGATTTGATGGAAGACGGCTATAAAAAGCTGATCCAAATCCGCGCTTCCGGCAAACACGGTTCGGAAGAAGACGAAGAGCAATTGGACGAGAACAACGAGAAAATCTTGGACAGTACCGATAAGTTCAATGAAGTAAGCGATGAGTTTTTGGAAAAATTTGAAGACGAATAAACCGTATAGGCGAATTTTGTAAAACGCTATCCTAAAACCAAAAATCCTCTAAATTCTCCACAACAGAATTTAGAGGATTTTTTCATAAGCCGTTTTCTATAAAAACATAGAGAACCGCTGATTGTCAAAAAGGTCGTCTGAAAACCGGTATGACGGGTTTCGCTACAAGTTTTCAGACGACCTCCGTTCAAACTGCTACACCCGCCAGTTTGCCGATTATACCCGTAACCGCCAATGCCGCCACGCCCCACAGGCACACGCGCAAGACGGCGGGGGCGACAGGTGCGCCGCCGAGTTTGGCGGAGGCATAACCCAGCGCGGCGAGTCCGCATAAAGTGGTTGCTGCCAGCGTAGGGATAAGGGCGGCGGGAGCGGTCAGGGCAACCAGCAGCGGCAGTATCGCGCCGGCGCAGAACGAACCGGCGGAGGCAAGCGCGGCCTGCATGGGCTTGGCGGCGGAGGTTTCGGTGATGCCGATTTCGTCGCGTGCATGGGCGGAGAGCGCGTCGTGTTCCATCAATGCTTGCGCGACTTCGGCGGCAAGTGCGTCGGACAAACCGCGGCGGCGGTAAATTTCGGTCAGTTCTGCCAGTTCGGCATCGGGATTGGCTTCCAATTCGTGGCGTTCTTTGTGCAAATCGGCTTTTTCCGTGTCTGACTGGCTGGAGACGGAAACGTATTCCCCAGCCGCCATCGAGACCGCGCCGCCGATCAGGGCGGAAACGCCGGTCAGCAGCAGGGTTTGGAAATCGGGTGCGGCGGCCGCAACGCCCGTCAGCATCGAAGCGGTGGAAATCAGGCCGTCGTTCGCGCCCAATACGCTTGCGCGCAGCCAGTTGTTGCGGTTGCTGAAATGGCGTTCGCTGTGTTGTGAATACATGGCAGTGTTCCGGCGGTGTTTTGCGTTATGGTAGCACCGTATCGGTTTATCGGGGCGGCGTAATCATATGTTGGCGCGCTGAAAATCCGTCCACACTTGATAATCATTGTCGCTTAAACGGGTTTGTGGTATAAATCCTAGAAATTTAGCTCTAAACTCTAATAACTGCCGATTAACCGAGAATCATGATGACACACACCGAATCAAGCGCGCAGCCGTCAACTATGGACACGGCTGCTTTTTTAAAGCACATCGAATCCGCATTCCGCCGCATTTTTTCAGACGACCTCAACCTCATGCAATACCTGCCCGAAGACAAATGGCTTGCCTTGAAGCAGGCGGGTTTGCTGTTGCCCTTCCTCGACAAAAAACACGGCGGCCGAAAGGGCAGCCAGTTTGAAATCCAAGAAGTCCTGCGGATTGCGGGGCATTACGGCGTGCCCGTTACCCTGCGTACCGGCATCGAAGGCGCGCTGGTATTGCAGCCTCTGCAAGAATTCGGCGACGAAGCGCAAGTCGCGCAAGGTTTGGACATGGTTTTCAAAGGCGAGGGCGGCGGTTTGGGCATTACCGAACCCGAAACCTCCGGCGCGGCGATTGCCCGCGAAATGCAGTCCTACTACGAATACATCGACGAACAAACGATTTACGTCAACGCCGCGAAATATTGGCAGGGCAACTCGCAGAGCGACTTCCTCCTCGTTGCCGCCAAAGAGCGCAAAAACGGCAAACTCTCCAAAGTCATCAACTTGTTGCTCGTTCCCAAACAATACATCCGCTACGAAGCCCTCGCATCCGAAGGCCTGCGCGCCGTCCGTTACGCCGTCAACCGCATTGATGCCCAAATGCCCGCCGCCGCCGTTATGAAACTCTCCCAGAGCGACGCCGCCGGTTTGCGCGCGTTCCAAAACATCTTTATCCGCAGCCGCCTGCAACTGATCGGCATGACGCACGGCATCATGGAATACATCCTTGACAACCTGAACCGATACGTTCGCCACGACATCAAATTCGTCGATTACGAACGCCGCGAAATCCAACGCCGCCATCAGGTTTCCGAGATTCTTTACCGCTACGTCTGCCATTGCGTTTCGCCCGTTGCACCCGTCGCCCATCAGCTGATGGAGGCAAACATCATCAAAACCCTCGCCACGGAATACACTTACGCCGCCGCCCAAATGTTGCAAAAACTCTTGGGCGCGAAGGGTTTTGAACGCGGACACACCGCCAGCAATATCGCTATCGACATCCGCCCCTTCACCATCTTCGAAGGTCCGAACGATATGCTTTATGCCGAAATTTACGACCAGTTCGTCCGCGCCACCGCCGAAGAAAAAGAAGCAGGCATTAAATTGGACAAAAACCAAACCCTGCTCGACCGCCTGCAAACCGACGCCCGCTTTGCCGCCGTTGCGCGCGACTACACTTTACCCGAAGACATCCGCAGCTTCCTGCAGGAACGCACCCTGACCGACGCCTGCGCCTTGCAAAAAGTCTTCATCGGCAAAATCATCGCCCGACTATTTGTCTTCGTACAGGCGGAACACGAAGACACCGCAGCCTTCCTGTTGAACGACATCAGCAAAGACATATTGGACTGCCGATATTGCGGTTGATGGTTTAAGGCAGAGAGGTCGTCTGAAATCGGTTTTCAGACGACCTAGGGCGGATTTTCATATTTTCAATTCAAAAGCAGCTTTGTTACGAAAATCAAACGAATCAAGTGATTTAGTCATGTTTATTGACTTTCAGACGACCTCAAAGCCCATGACCCTCTCCAAACTTTCTCTTTGGCAGACTCCCGAACAAGTCTGCGACATCTTACTTGCGCTGCCGGAAAAGCAGCGCAATCGTGCGTTGTACGAACTCGTTTTCCTTTTTGATCATGAAAACCCGCAAGGTCGGACGGAAGCCGAAAGTCAGCTTGCCGCCCTGCGCCTGCTGTGGCATAACCCGCGTTTTCAAGGTTTAGAAAACATCAGACATTGGCTGCGCGATGTGCTTGGGTTGGACGAGTCAAACGGTTCATGGCTTGCGTTGCAGGATGACATCGAAACGTTGATGGAAACGCTCCATCCCGAAACCTGCCGCACTTACGGAGAATACGGCGGTATGTTCAAAAGCGCGCAAACGCTCGAACCTTTTGTCGCCCGAATGTTCGAGCGCGATACCGAAGCCTCGCGCAGCATGGCTTGGGACTGTCTGTATTGGAACAAAGAGCTCCGCCGTTTACGCACCGATTGGGATGAATGGTTGAAAGAAGAAATCCGAAATCTGCATGATAAATACGGCGAAAACAAATAGCCGCCGCAACTGATTCAGGTTGACTGAAAGGTATTTCTGACTTTGAGCGGCTGAAAATCAAACCCGACTGTTTTTTATAGTGGATTAACTATAGTGGATTAAATTTAAATCAGGACAAGGCGCCGAAGCCGCAGGACAGTACAGATAGTACGGCAAGGCGAGGCAACGCTGTACTGGTTTAAAGTTAATCCACTATAAATCAGGCCAAGGCGATGAAGCCGCAGACAGTACAGATAGTACGGAACCGATTCACTTGGTGCTTCAGCACCTTAGAGAATCGTTTTCTTTGAGCTAAGGCGAGGTAACACCGTCCTGGTTGAAAGTTAATCCACTATAAACGGCAATTTTGTATGGGAACGAATAGCGAACAATAAAAAGGTCGTCTGAAAATTTCAGACGACCTTTT
>NZ_KV838097.1:35296-41822 GCF_001838645.1 Neisseria sp. HMSC70E02
AAAAGGTCGTCTGAAAATTTCAGACGACCTTTTTTCATTTCATCAACAGCCTAGTGGAATCAATCCAGCTTTTTAAAGTGGCGGCGGCGTTCCAGTTCGCTCAGGTAACGCTTGCGCAGACGGATGGACTGCGGCGTGATTTCAACGAGCTCGTCATCGTCGATAAACTCGACCGCACCTTCCAGCGTCAGCTTGATTGGGGTAGTCAGGCGCACGGCTTCGTCGGTGCCGCTGGCGCGGATGTTGGTAAGTTTTTTGCCTTTGAGCGGGTTGACCACCAAATCGTTGTCGCGGCTGTGGATGCCGATAATCATGCCTTCGTAGATTTTGTCGTTGGGCGATACGAACATACGGCCGCGGTCTTCCAGATTCCACAAGGCATAAGCGACGGCTTCGCCTTGCTCTTGGGAAATCAGTACGCCGTTGTGGCGGCCGGGCATATCCGGTTTTACAGGCGCGTAGTCGTCAAACACATGGCTCATTAGGCCGACACCGCGCGTCAGGGTCATGAATTCGCCTTGGAAACCGATCAAGCCGCGCGCGGGAATATGGTATTCGAGGCGGGTACGGCCGTTGCCGTCGCTTTCCATATTGGTCAGTTCGCCGCGGCGGCGGCCGAGTTCTTCCATTACCGCGCCTTGGTTTTCGTCCGGTACGTCCACGGTCAGGTTTTCATAAGGTTCGCATTTTTGACCGTCGATGTCGCGGTACACGACGCGCGGCTTGCCGACTGCCAGTTCAAAGCCTTCGCGGCGCATGTTTTCCAACAAAATGGTCAGGTGCAGTTCGCCGCGTCCGGATACGCGGAACACGTCGGCATCGGCGGTATCTTCCACGCGCAGGGCGACGTTGGTTAGCAATTCTTTTTGCAGGCGGTCGCGGATTTGGCGGCTGGTTACGAATTTGCCTTCGGTACCCGCCAGCGGGCTGGTGTTCACCATAAAGTCCATCGTCAGCGTCGGTTCGTCCACGCTCAACATCGGCAGACCTTTGGGATTGTCTTTGTCGGTAATGGTCACGCCGATACCGATGTCTTCGATACCGGAAATAATCACGATGTCGCCGGCTTCGGCTTCTTCAAGCGGTACGCGCTCCAAACCTTTGAAACCCAAAAGCTGGTTGATGCGGCCTTGGGCGATTTGTTGATCGTGGTTCATGACGGCAACGACTTGGCCAGGTTTGATACGGCCATTCAGGATGCGGCCGATGCCGAGACGGCCGGTGTAGTTGTCGTAGTCGAGTTGGGAAATTTGCAGTTGCAGCGTTTCGTCCGCGCTGCCGCTCGGTGCGGGCGTGTGTTTTAAGATGGTGTCGAACAGCGGACGCATGTCGTTGCTCTCGTCGGTTTCTTCCAGTTTGGCGAAACCGGACAGGCCGGAAGCGTAGACAATCGGAAAGTCCAATTGCTCGTCGGTTGCGCCCAAGTTGTCGAAGAGTTCGAAAGTTTGGTCGATGACCCAGCTCGGGCGGGCGGACGGTTTGTCGATTTTATTGATGACGACGATCGGTTTCAGTCCCAAAGCCAAGGCTTTTTTGGTAACGAAACGGGTTTGCGGCATCGGGCCTTCCTGCGCATCTACTAACAATACGACGCAGTCCACCATACCCAAAACGCGCTCCACCTCGCCGCCGAAGTCGGCGTGTCCCGGGGTGTCGACGATGTTGATGTGGTAGCCTTCGTAATCGATGGCGGTGTTTTTGGCGAGGATGGTAATGCCGCGTTCTTTTTCAAGGTCGTTGCTGTCCATCACGCGTTCGTCAACCTGCTGGTTGGCGCGGAATGTACCGGATTGGCGCAGCAGTTGATCAACTAATGTGGTTTTGCCGTGGTCGACGTGGGCGATGATGGCAATGTTGCGAATTTGTTTCATGGTGATATGTATTTCAAATGATTTTTATCAAAAAGTAACTCGCGATTATATCACGGTTCATCTTATCGGACGGAGGGGGAGTAGATTAAATTTGAATCGGTACGGCGTTTATCCCGGTTCAACCATCAGTCACTATGCACACTGCGGCACAGTTTGACGATAAAAGCATTTGAGAATAATTAATAATAAAATTTGATTGGGTTTTGTAATTTATTTGCTTTTATTTATGGTTAAAGAGTGTAAATGTTTTTGAATGTTGAAATGGATTCTTAATACCAATGGCAACAAATATCTATATAAAACAAGGTATTGAATTTTCAGACGACCTTTTAAGGCTTCTGTTTCTTTTGATAATTGTTTGTATTTTAAATAGAAAATTTGTCAAGCGTCAGGCTTTTTCATACAATTCAGCCATCAAGAAACAACACGCAATGTTTTTTACAGACACTTTACAATTTCAAAGAAAGAGAAAGAATTATGCAAGGCAATCAAGCTGTTATCGATTATATGAACGAACTGTTGTCCGGCGAGCTGGCTGCACGCGATCAATACTTCATCCACTCACGCCTGTACTCCGAATGGGGCTACAACAAACTGTTCGAGCGTCTGAATCATGAGATGGAAGAAGAAACTACCCATGCCGAAGACTTCATCCGCCGTATCCTGATGCTGGGCGGTACGCCTAAAATGACCCGTGCCGAACTGAACATCGGTACCGACGTGATTTCCTGCCTGAAAGCGGATTTGAACACCGAGTACGAAGTACGCGATGCATTGAAAAAAGGCATCAAACTGTGCGAAGAAGCACAAGACTACGTTACCCGTGATTTGATGATTGCCCAGTTGAAAGACACTGAAGAAGATCACGCCCACTGGCTGGAACAACAACTGCGTCTGATCGAGCTCGTCGGCGAAGGCAACTACTACCAAAGCCAACTGTAATTAAGCGTATAAGGAGCTGAAAATGAAAGGCGATCGCTTAGTTATCCGCGAGCTGAACAAAAACTTGGGCTTGCTCTTGGTTACCATCAACCAATATTTCCTTCATGCCCGCATTTTGAAAAACTGGGGCTTTGAAGAATTGGGCGAACATTTCTTCAAACAGTCCATCCGCGAAATGAAATCCGCAGACGATTTAATCGAGCGTATTTTGTTCTTGGAAGGCCTGCCTAACCTGCAAGAATTGGGCAAGCTGCTGATCGGTGAATCAACTGAGGAAATCCTGTCCTGCGATTTGACGAAAGAACAGGAAAAACACGATGCCCTCATCGCTGCCATCGCCATCGCGGAACAACAGCAAGACTACGTCAGCCGTGATTTGTTGGAAAAACAAAAAGACATCAACGAAGAACACATCGACTGGCTCGAAACCCAGCAGGAGCTGATCGGCAAAGTCGGTTTGCCGAACTACCTGCAAACAGCGGCGCAAGAGGACTAAAACACAAACTACTGCCAAATATAGCAGTCCCTGCACCCATAAACGGCATATCCTTTCGGATATGCCGTTTTTCTTTTAATATAGTGGATTAAATTTAAATCAGGACAAGACGACAAAGCCGCAGACAGTACAGATAGTACGGAACCGATTCACTTGGTGCTTCAGCACCTTAGAGAATCGTTTTCTTTGAGCTAAGGCGAGGTAACGCCGTACTGGTTTAAAGTTAATCCACTATAATTTGTCAGTAAAAGAGACGGTTCCCTGCTTTGTTAAGAAGTGAATATGCAGCATATGTGGTTTTAAACTGAAATAAAATTATATGAATAATAATAAGTTATAAATATTTTTGTATTATTTCCCTTGCTGCTCTTGAAATATTTAGAATTTTTGTTTTAAACTGCACACATTACCTATTCCATTATTTATGTATTCTGTCATGCAAACAGCGCATCATTCATCTGCTTTCTTCTATTGGTACCACACAAACGTGCGGTACTTTTTTGCGCTTGTCTGAAACAGATTAGAGATAGGATACGCAAATCAGAGCCGCCTCATTTGAGCGGCTTTTTTGTTACCTATACATGGCCGCATCAATTGAAATATGAAATAAAACACAACTGAATCAGGATTACAGCCATGACACCCTCCATACACGCCCAAACAAAAAACCTTCCTTTACACCGCTGCCAAATGATTGTTGACGGCAACAGCCATCACACAACAGCTTCCCAAGCCTTGCCGGGCAGTGCAGATACGCTGATTAGCGAGGCATTGATTCCGCAAATCCGTATGGTTGCCACTTTGATTGCAGGCGAAAGGCACGATTTTGAAGCAGACAGTCCTGCTGTCTTTACGGAGGAAGCCGACTTTTTTGCCGCACGCATCTTGGTATTGGGGGTACACCGTTTCCATCTGGATATCACGTTGTTGCCCATGCTGAAAACCGCCAACCAGCGCGCCCAAGCGTTTGCCAAACGCCACCACCTTCCATTTACCCCTGCCCAAATGCATATGAGCCTGCATGCCCGCCGTCCTGACAACTTGCTGATTGTCGAAACCGAACACGAAATGGAAAATCATGGCAGCCTGATTGCCAACAGCCTTGCTTTCGCAGCCAAACTCCCCCGCCTGCCTTTGTAAACCATATTGACGCACTTGATAAAAATCAAATTTGCACCATATTCCACGGCAAGGCGCAGTATATTGACGCGCAGTTTGCCGATAACGCTCGGCTTAGACAATACCACTTCAAAAAGGATAAAAAAATGAAAAAACTCATTGCCTTAGCCGCACTTTCCTCACTTGCTCTCGCTGCCTGCAAAGACAATACACAAGCCCAGCTTGAGCAGCAGCAAAAACAAATCGAAGCGCTTCAGCAGCAACTTGCCCAACAACAAGACAATACGATTTACCAACTCACGCCGGAAGGTGTGAAAGATACCATTCCTGCCGAAGCACAAGCCAACGGCAACAATGGTCAGCCTGTGACCGGAACAGACGGACAACAATATATTTATGACCAATCCACTGGCAGCTGGTTGCTGCAAAGCTTGGTCGGTACGGCGGCAGGCGCATTCATCGGTAACGCGCTGGCAAACAAATTCACACAAGCGCGTAATCAAAACAGCCCGATTGCCCAACGCGCACGCGCCCATTATTATCAAACGGCCCGTCCCAACAGCCGTACCAGCCAGCAACTCAATACCCGCAGCCTGCCTGCGCAACAACAGGCGGCGCAACAACAACGTTACCGTCAAACAACCCAGCAGCCGTCCAATTATCGCCGCCCAATGAGTCGCGGTTTTGGCCGCCGCCGCTAAAGCCATTTGATTGTTTTAAACGGGTTTCCGATTCGGCAAAGAATGCTGATCAGAGAAAGACAGCGTAACAGAATTCGCAGATTTGCCGATTAAAACAGATGAAGGTCGTCTGAAAATTCAGACGACCTTTGTTTATGCATCGCCGTAAAATGCAAGATGCCTTTAGTTAATACTATAGTGGATTAAATTTAAATCAGGACAAGGCGCCGAAGCCGCAGACAGTACAGATAGTACGGCAAGGCGAGGTAACGCCGTACTGCTTTAAAGTTAATCCACTATACAAGATGCCTTCAGTCAATACCCTTTATCAAAAGAAAAGGGGAATGCGGTTGCATCTGCATTTTCAGACGACCTGAGTTTCAAGTAAAATCTACCTCGTCTGAAACACACTCAATCTCTCAGTAAGGAAAACATCATGAGCAACCATCACAAACTTATCATCCTCGGCTCAGGTCCTGCCGGCTACACCGCCGCCGTCTATGCCGCCCGCGCCAACCTCAAGCCCGTCATCATTACCGGTGTCGAACAGGGCGGACAACTGATGACTACCACCGAAGTCGACAACTGGCCCGCCGACGCCGAAGGCGTACAAGGCCCGGAACTGATGGCGCGCTTCCTTGCTCACGCCGAACGCTTCGGCACCGAAATGATTTTCGACCAAATCCACACCGTCGATTTACAAAACCGACCCTTCACCCTCAAAGGCGATATGGGCGAATACACCTGCGACGCCCTGATCGTCGCCACTGGCGCATCCGCCAAATATCTGGGGCTGCCCAGCGAAGAAACCTTTGCCGGCAAAGGCGTATCCGCCTGCGCGACTTGTGACGGTTTCTTCTATAAACAACAAGACGTGGCCGTCGTCGGTGGTGGCAACACCGCCGTAGAGGAAGCCCTTTACCTCGCCAACATTGCCAATACCGTTACCCTGATCCACCGCCGTGACAGCTTCCGCGCCGAAAAAATCATGGTGGACAAACTCATGCAGCGCGTTGAAGAAGGCAAAATCATCCTCAAGCTCAACAGCAATCTGGAAGAAGTCTTGGGCGACGAAGGCGGCGTCACCGGCGCTCGCCTGAAACGCAACGACGGCACCACCGAAGATATTGCCGTCAAAGGCGTTTTCATCGCCATCGGCCATAAACCCAACACCGACATTTTCAAAGGCCAGCTCGATATGGATGAAACCGGCTACCTGAAAACCAAAGGCGGTACGGGCGACAACGTCGGCGCGACCAATATCGAAGGCGTATGGGCGGCAGGCGACGTCAAAGACCATACCTACCGTCAAGCCATCACCAGCGCGGCTTCCGGTTGCCAAGCCGCACTGGACGCCGAACGCTGGCTCGACCGCCAAGGGTTGTAAAATATAGTGGATTAAATTTAAATCAGGACAA
>NZ_KV838097.1:41922-67418 GCF_001838645.1 Neisseria sp. HMSC70E02
CGCCGTCCTGGTTTAAAGTTAATCCACTATATCCGAAACGGTTTTCTCAAGCATAAAGGTCGTCTGAACCTTTCAGACGACCTTTTTTATAGTGGATTAAAATTGCAATGATACGGCGTTGCCAACGCCCTTATGTACTACCCGTACACGGCGGGCGTTGCCGCCTTGTCTCATTTTTATTTTAATCCACTATACAACAGAAAAACACATTATCCATCCTGCCTTATCCGATTTTATGAGCAAACAGCCCAACAGCGCAGATCCAGCCGAAATCCCGCAAGACCAAACCGTCCCGCGCAGCAATACCGACAACGCGCCGCGTTCCGCCATCCACCAGACGCTTTATTCCGCCGATACATTTGCCCAACACGATTATCTCGCGGGTAAAAAACTGCCCGACATCGCCCGTCCGCAAGCGGGGCAGACCAACTGGCTGCATTTCGTTGGCATCAACGACGCCGCGCTGCTCAAACACACGCTGGAGCCTTACGGCATCCACGAGCTGGTCATCGAAGACATCCTCAGCCGCAAACAACGCCCCAAAATCGAAGACTACGACAATTATCTGTTTATCGCCGCTCAGGTTTACCACTACACCGCCGCCGGCAAACTGAATTCCGACCAAGTTTATCTGATTATCGGCAAGGATTTCGTGTTGTCGTTCCAGCAAAAACCGCTGGGGCTGTTCAGCCAGTTGCGCCGCCAAATGAGCGAAAACCCGCGCGGCATCCTTGGCAAAAATACCGCCTTCCTCGCCTATTGCCTGCTCGACCGCATCGTGGACGACTATTTCATCGTTTTGGAAGAGTACAACAACCGCGTCGAAGCCATAGACAAATCCCTGTTTAAAGATGAAAACAGCGATATCCTCGGCAAAATCCACCGTCTCAAGCGCGATGCCGTCCGCCTGCGCCGCACGCTCTTGCCTTTGCGCGATGTGTTCTATCAGCTTGCCGTGCGCGTCGATTTCACCATTTTCAAAGGCGAGTCCACCGTCTATCTGCGCGACGTGTACGACCACAACATGCAGCTTCTCGAATCGCTCGACGCCTCGCGCGACATGGTGTTGAGCATGATGGACATCTACCTTTCCTTCCAATCCAACCGCATGAACCAGCAGATGCGCGTCCTGACCGTCATCACCATCATCTTTATGCCGCTGACCGTCATTACCGGCATCTACGGCATGAACTTCGACAACATGCCCGAGCTGCATTGGCATTACGGCTATTTTATCGTTTTAGGTTTGATGCTGTGCATCATCGTCGGGCTGTTGATTTTCTTTTCGCGCAGAAAATGGTTATAAACCCATAAAAAAATCCAATTTCCGTATATTCATATATTAAATACAATCGGCAAGGTCGTCTGAAAACCATCCCAACCACTGAACGGCCGCCCGTCTAACACAAACATTCATTTTTAAAAGAGGAACACCATGGACCAAACCCGCCAACTCCCTTCACACGAACTCATCATGTCCGAACTGATGATGCCGGACACCGCCAATTTCAGCGGCAACGTCCACGGCGGCGAACTTTTGCGCCTGCTCGACCAAGTCGCTTATTCCTGCGCAAGCCGTTACAGCGGTAATTATTGCGTTACCCTGTCTGTCGATAAAGTCTTGTTTAAAGAGCCGATACACGTCGGCGACTTGGTAACCTTCTACGCCAGCGTCAACTACACAGGCCGAACCTCCATGGAAATCGGCATCCGCGTCGAGGCGCAAAACATCCGCACCGGCGAAGTGCGCCATACCAACAGCTGCTACTTCACCATGGTCGCGGTTGAAGACGGCAAACCTGTTCCCGTTCCGCCGTTGGAAATTACCACCGAGCGCCAACGCTGCCGTTATGAAAAAGCCAAAAAACGCAAAGCCTTGAGCCTTCAGGCATCGGACGAGGCTTCTTGCGGCTGCTGAAAACGGACGGATAAAACGGATTACAAGACAAAGGTCGTCTGAAAACCAGGTTTCAGGTTTTCAGACGACCTTTTTATTTGACGGATAAGGACATTATCGAAACTGCGTTTGTCGAAGCAGTTTCAGACGACCTTCTTCAATAGGGCAACCCTTACGCTTCTTCCGCTTTGCTGCGGATAATCAGAAGCGGCAGGTGGCTTTGGCGCATAACGGTTTCGGCGAAGCTGCCCATCAGGAGGTGCATCAGGCCGGTGCGGCCGTGTGTGCCGAGTACCAGCAGGTCGGCGCCGTTTTCATCGGCGTAATCGACCAAATCCTGCGCCATTTCGCGCGCGCCTTTGTTGGCGACCAGAAGGTGTTTGACAATGTTTTCCACGCCGTTTTCGCGGGCGGTTTTTTCAGCGAAGTCCAAAACTTCGTTGCCTTGGGCGACGGCGGCGGCCTCGTAGCTTTCGTGTTGCAGGAATTCGGGGGCGAGCGCCATGTATTCGGCGGGGTTGGCGACGTGTACCAAAGTCAGGCGGGCGTTGTTGACGCTTGCCAACTCGGCGGCGTGTTTCAGGGCGTTGAGGGAAGTTTCGCTGCCGTCAACGGCTACAACCAGATGTTTGTACATAGTTCATTCTCCTTTTGCGCCGCAGGCGGCACTTTGTTTCATGCGGTTGGGAAGGGTCCGATATGAAACGATTATAGACTCTTTCGGGCTGCTGCAACAGCCCGTCTGCTTTCCAGTATAATATGTGTCGCATTCGTCCGCAGCGTTTTGCGTTGATTTTCATTCATTTATTGATATATCACAAGGTTGGGTATGAACGACACCGTTTTTCTTCCTTCGCGCCGTTTCGGCGGTATTGCCAGACTCTATGGAGATGAAGCACTGGCGCGGTTTTCGCGCGCGCACGTCTGCGTGGTCGGCGTGGGCGGGGTAGGTTCTTGGGCGGTGGAGGCTTTGGCGCGGACGGGCATCGGTCGTTTGACCTTGATTGATTTGGACAACGTCGCCGAGTCCAATGTCAACCGCCAGCTTCATGCGCTGACCGACGATTTCGGCAAGGCGAAGGTAACGGCGTTGCGCGAACGCATTGCCCAAATCAACCCGCAATGCGAAGTGGAGGAAATCGAGGATTTTGTGACGGAAGACAATCTGGAAACGCTTTTCAGACGACCTTTCGACTTTGTGATCGACGCGATAGACCAAGTGCGCGTCAAGGCGGCGATGGCGGCTTATTTCGTGCGGCACAATCAGCCGTTTATCCTCAGCGGCGGCGCGGGCGGACAGAAAAATCCGGCGTTGATTCAAACCGCCGATTTGAGCCGCGTTACCCACGACCCGCTGCTTGCCAACCTGCGCTACACCTTGCGCAAACGCTACGGCTTCAGCCGCGATACCAAAGAAAAAATGCGCGTGCCGTGTGTGTTCTCGACTGAAAACATTACGCCGCCGCAATCGGGCGAAGCGTGTTCGACCGATACCGCGCCGCAAGGGCTGTCCTGCGCGGGCTATGGCGCGAGTATGCTGGTGACGGCTTCGTTCGGTCTGTACTGCGCGCAGGCGGCGGTAGAACATATTGCGGGACGGAAGTGAGATGAATCGATTTTTTAAAGCCTACTTTATCAGTAGCCTGATTTATGCGGTTGTCTTCGGTTTGCTGGTGTACAGTGTCGGTTTGCTGTTTTCAGGATTCGAATGTTTTGATATTGACGCTGACAATGAACAGTATGCAGAGTATTGTTCACGAGCTCATGAAATGTCGGCTTTTGAGAAAGTGTCTTTGAAGTTTTTCTTCTTTCCGTTTTTATCTGTAATGTTATTGTCCCTACTCAATGCCGGCATTATGAAGTGGGCCAAACGCTGTACAACTTCGATGACTCTTGCCTTGCCTATTGTCGAATGGTTGATTGTTTGGTTCGTTTTTTTGCTGTGGAAGTGGAGTAGTCTGGATAGTAGTTGGACGGCAATAACGGGACTTCTTTTTTTCGGATTGCCTGTTTATGGCATGACAGCAGTTCAAGCCCTGAGTGTGTTGGTCTCTTCTGCAAATGCCAATCAGAAAATTTGATGTGGGTTTAAGCCTTTTGAAATTTATTTTTTCAGACGACCTTTTTTGCCTATGAACCGATTTTTCAAAGCCTATTTTATCGCCAGCCTGATTTATGCGGTGTGGTTCGGCGTGTTGATGTATGCCGTCGATCCGATGTTTGGCGCAATGGGATGCGACATGCAGTCGGGCGATTATTTGTGTTTTCAGGACGGCTCTCCGCGGCCGTTTACCAATTTCCTTTATCCTTTCCTGTCCGTTCCGATATTCAGCCTTTTGCACGCTGCCATCATGAAGTGGCGCAAACGCTGCTCGGTCGGGATGATTTGGTTTTTGGTCGGCTGCGAATGGCTGCTATTGTCGGTTTGGATAATCGCGATGCTGGCACGCGATGGCTTTGTGTTTTCCCGCGATGCCGTTACGGTGCTGACCGGTTCGTTTTTCGCCGTTTTGCCGCTGCTGGGCATGGCGTTGGCGCAAACGCTTGCCATTGCCATCGCTTCTTTGAAAAGCCAACGCAAAAAAGGCTGATTTTTGTTTTGCCGCACTCGTTTGGGCGAAGCCCGCTGCGTTTTCAGACGACCCCGTGATGTATAGTGGATTAAATTTAAATCAGGACAAGGCGCCGAAGCCGCAGACAGTACAGATAGTACGGCAAGGCAACGTCGTACTGGTTTAAAGTTAATCCACTATATCAGATACCCATCAAACCTAATAAGAAAAAGCTCCTCTAAACATGCCTTCAGAACACCTTATTCCTTCCGCTGCGGCAACGTCGTCTGAACACACTGTCGCGTGGGTATTCGGTCAACCCGTAACCGATTTGCCGCAGGATTTGTTTATTCCGCCCGATGCTTTGAAGGTTGTCTTAAGCAGCTTCCAAGGGCCGTTGGATTTGCTGCTTTACCTTATCCGCAAACAGAATATCGACGTTCTCGATATTCCGATGGTGAAGATTACCGAGCAATATCTGCACTATATCGCCCAAATGGAAGCGTATCAGTTTGATTTGGCGGCGGAATATCTCTTGATGGCGGCGATGCTGATTGAAATCAAATCGCGCCTGCTGCTGCCGCGTCCCGAAGAGGTCGAGGATGAAGAGGCGGATCCGCGTGCCGAGCTGGTGCGCCGCCTTTTGGCTTACGAACAGATGAAACTGGCGGCGCAGGGTTTGGATGCGTTGCCGCGCGCGGGACGGGATTTTGCTTGGGCGTATCTGCCGTTGGAAATCGCGGTCGAAGCGAAGCTGCCGGAGGTGTATGTCGCCGATTTGACGCAGGCGTGGCTGGGCATTTTGTCGCGGGCGAAACATACGCGCAGCCATGAAGTGATTCAGGAAACCATTTCCGTGCGCGCGCAGATGACGGCGGTTTTACGTCGCCTGAACGAGAACGGGATATGTAAATTCAGCGATTTGTTCAAACCGGAGCAGGGCGCGGCGTATGTGGTCGTCAATTTCATCGCGCTGTTGGAGCTTGCCAAAGAAGGTTTGGTCCGCATCGTCCAGCCGGACAGCTACGGCGAAATCGAAATCAGCCTGAAACAGGAAAATTTAGAACGCCCGGAAGCGGAAGAGGGTGTTTCAGACGACCCCGCCGCCGACATTGAAGGCGAAACGGCATGATGATTTCACGCTTGGCAAAGCCATACCCATTTTAATCAACTGCCCTTTATATAGTGGATTAACTTTAAATCAGGACAGGGCGACGAAGCCGCAGACAGTACAGATAGTACGGCACCGATTCACTTGGTGCTTCAGCACCTTAGAGAATCGTTTTCTTTGAGCTAAGGCGAGGTAACGCCGTACCGGTTTAAAGTTAATCCACTATAAACAAACAGGTACGAATTTATGAACAGTGTTTCCCCGCTCAACCGTAAAGCCTCGCTGTGGGCGGTCGGTTTGATGTTGTTCGCTTTGTTTTTCGGTGCGGGCAATCTGATTTTCCCCGCTTATCTCGGACAACAGGCGGGGAAAAGCTGGTTTTCTGCGATGACGGGTTTCCTGTTGACCGGCGCGGGTCTGCCGCTGTTGGGCGTGATTGCCATCGGCTATTCCGGTTCGCGCGATGTGCAGGCGCTGGCTTCAAGGGTTGCCCCTTGGTACGGCGTGGCGTTTGCCGTCGCACTGTATTTGTCCATCGGGCCTTTGTTTGCCATGCCGCGTACGGCGACGGTGTCGTTTGAGATTGCCGTTGCGCCGTTTTTGAATGAAAGCCAGAAAACAGTCGGGCTGGCGGCGTTCAGCGTGGCGTTTTTCGGCGTGGCGTATTGGCTGTCGATGTCGCCGGGCAAACTGGTGGACCGCATCGGTAAAATCCTGACGCCCGTATTGCTTTTGACGATTGCCGTTTTGGTTGGCTACGCCGCGTTGAATCCGATGGGCGTTCCCGCAGCGGCACAAGGCGATTTTGCCCTCCGTCCGTTCATAAAAGGCATTTTGGAAGGCTACGGCACAATGGACGCACTCGCTTCGCTGGTGTTCTCCATTATCGTCATTGACGCCGTGCGCGCGATGGGCGTGGACAACCGCTCCGAGCTGCTGCGGACGACCGCCGTTTCAGGCATCGTCGCCGCATCTTGTCTAGCGCTGGTGTACCTCTTCATCGGCTATATGGGCGCAACCAGCGTGTCAGGCTTGGGACTTCAGGAAAACGGCGCGGAAGTGTTGTCGAAAACCGCAAATTTCTATTTCGGCGTACCCGGCAATATCCTCTTGGGCGTCATCGTCCTGCTCGCCTGCTTGAGTACCGCCGTCGGACTGATTACATCATGTTCCGAATATTTCAACCGCCTGTGTCCCGGCATTCCTTACAAAATGTTCGTCGTCATCAATACGGTCGTGTCTATGGCGTTGGCGAACAAAGGCCTGTCCTCCATCCTGACCTTCTCCATCCCGATGCTGATGCTGCTGTACCCGCTGACCATCGTCATCATCCTGCTGGTCTTCCTGCACAAACTGTTCGGCGGCAGCCGCATCGTCTATTTCTGCACCATGATGGCAACGCTGGCAGTCGGTTTGCTCGATGCCTATAAAGCCGCATTCGGCTTCAGCGAAGAAGTCGCCGCCGACATCAACGGCGCACTGCCGCTTTACAACGTCGGACTGGGTTGGCTGCTGCCCGCAACCGTCAGCTTCGTTTTAGGGTGCATCCTGAACGCCGCGCTCAAGAAAAAACATAAGGCTTAAATCACAAAACAAAGGTCGTCTGAAATTTTTCAGACGACCTTTTCCATTCAATCCCAGATAAATCCAGAAATTTGATGGATGCTCATTTTCGCAGGCTGCCTGACCTTTATGGTTGGCAACCGCACTTCGGATGCGGACCGGTTAACCGGAAACCACAAAATCCACCGTATGCGCTTCGCTGTAATCGGGGATTTCCAGCTTGTTGATCATGCGGTGTATCACATCATTCGGCACGGAATGTTCGCGGTTACGGTTTTGCGACAGCAATTGCGTGTAAGGTACTTCCAAATAAATCAAGTGTACCCGCGCGCCGTAGTCGGCGAACATAGGCAGCCACTTGCTGCGCAGGTCGCGGTTGAGGTTGGTGGCGTTGAAGACAAATGACGTGCGGGCGCGCAGGTATTCTTTTGCCTGCTCTTTACCCAAACGCACGGCTTCTGCGCTGTGTTTCGGGTTAGCGGGGTCGAGTTTGCGCTCGCGGCGGATGTCGTCCAGCGACAGCATGGGCAGATGGGCAAGGTGTTGCCGGATATAGCTGTCTTTGCCACTGCCCGCTATGGCGCACATGGCGTACACGTCAAAGGTTCTGTCGTCAAACGGCTGGTAATCGGGCATGTCTCTGCGGGCGTTGAGATAGAGATAGCGGCCGTAATCGCTGGCGAAATTGCGCGCTTTGCCCCAGCAGTCGTTTTCTTCGCACAGCTCGCGGAACAAGTCGATGCGCAGCAGGATATCCTGTTGGTCGCGGCAGATGCGACCTAGAACGTCGGCTTTGGCAAGCATGGCGAGGTGAGCGGTATTGACCTGCAAAGAAGCGGCGATGACGGCGCGTTCCGGACTCGGTTTGTCGATTGCCCACAGCGGCAGTCCGTGCAGACGCACGAGTTTGGCTATCGCTTCGCGCACAGCAAACGGCGTGGCAAGTTCGGTGTAAAGCAGGGAGCGGGCAGTGTATTCACCTTTTTTGGCATGGTTCGGCGACACAATCCGCTCTTTGCCGCCTTGGATCTCACGTTTAGTGGTGCTGCGTTTTTCTACATCATGCAGCATAGCGGCGGCAAACAAGATATGTTGCTCCTGCTCGCTGAGTGTTTGGAATTCAGACAGTTGCAGCAGGGCTTCGCACACCATTTTAGTATGGACGAATACATCGCCTTCAGCGTGCCATTCAGGATCCTGCGGCACGTTTTTCATATCGGCAAACCAACTGAAGCGATGCTCCAAGGCTTGCCAGTCGGGAAGTTTGCCGGGTGTATAATGGGGGAATGTCCACATGGTAGTCTTTCTTATTATTGGATGATTTGACTTCAGGCCGTCTGAAACTGCCAGCTTTGCCAATGGTATTTATCATAATCGATAAGGCGGGCGGGCTTCCAAGTTTTTGTCCAATGCATATCGGTTTTAACGTGTTTGGCGCGAACAAGTTTAAAGAGGTTGTCAAACTCGTTGGACTGTACGGGCAGGTTACCGTTGTTGGTGGCAAAATCAGCGGCATTGCGGATGACGAAACCTTCGCTGCATGCTTCGCCTGTTTTCGGGTCGTAGCCGCCGAGTTTGCCTGCGGTTTGCACGCTGTCTGTCCATGTTGCACCTAAATTGGCGGTCAGCCATTGCGCCAAAGCGGTGTCTTCGTCGGTGTATTTTTGGGTGAAGTCGGTAAGCGGCTTCACGATGGGAAGTTCGGGGACTGTGGGGAAGTCGAACAGCTGGGCATAGAATTTAACTTCTTCCCACGACAGCCAATGTCCGCCGCGACGGACGGCAAAAAGGTAAAAATAGCTTTCCAACTGCGAATAGGCGATGGAGTGGATACCGTACATGTTTTCGCCGAAAAGTTCGAGGTCACCCAAGTCGTCTTTGATGTGCTGCCAGCGTTGCAGCAGCGGTTTGTCCCACGGATGTTGGGTAGGGGCGGCATGGCTGCGGGCATAAAGACCGTGGGCGGTGAAGCAGTTGTTTTGCCCGTCCAGCTTTTCGGTCAATACCAATTGCGGCAGAGTAGCGAAATGCGCGAGGTAGCCGCGAGGCATAAAGCGGTCGTCTGAAGTTGTGCCCAGGCTGATGGGTGCGTGCAGGCTGCGGGCGTATTTTTGTGGTTCGGTATTGGCTATCATGATTTGTCCTTGAAATTTATAGTGGATTCACTTTAAACCAGTACAGCGTTGCCTCGCCTTAGCTCAAAGAGAACGATTCTCTAAGGTGCTGAAGCACCAAGTGAATCGGTTCCGTACTATCTGTACTGTCTACGGTTTCGTCGCCTTGTCCTGATTTATGTTAATTCCACTATAATTTTTCTACTGTATCGCTTTGTTTAGACACCAAAAGCTGGTCGATTTTCAGATTTTCGGTGTCGATGATTTCAAATTTATAGCCCGCGTAAACCAAAAAATCGGTGCGTTTCGGAATTTTGCGCAGGGAATACATCATAAAGCCGGCGATGGTTTCGTAGTTTTCCGAATTTGGAAATTCCTCGATGTCCAACGCGCGCATTACGTCGGCGAGCGGGGTCGCGCCGTCCACCAGCCAAGTATCTTCGGTGCGGCGGATGATCTGCGGCTCTTCTTCGGTATTGACCAGCTCGCCCATGACGATGCTCATCACGTCTTTCAGCGTCACCACGCCGACCACCAGCGCGTATTCGTTCACCACCACGGCAAAGTCTTCGCCGGAAGTTTTGAAGGTTTCCAATACATCGTAAAGCGACAGTGTGTCGGGGATGAACAAGGCTTTGCGCAACACGCGCTTGTCGGTCAGGCGAACGTCTTTTTCTTTTAAAAACAAAGTCAGCAGCGTGTGTGATTCGATGTAGCCGATGACGCGCTCCAAATCGCCGTCGCACACCAAGAATTTGTTGTGCGGTTTTTCCGACATCATGTCCAACACGGTATCGCTGCCGTCGTTTTTATCGAAATAGGCGATGTATTCGCGCGTGCTCATGGTGGAAGTCACCGTGCGCGCCTGCATGTCGAAAATATTTTCAATCAGGTAGTGTTCCTGCTCTTTCAACACGCCCGCCTGTGCGCCCGCATCGACGACGGCGTAAATGTCTTCCGAAGTCAGCTGCTCTTGGCGGACGGTGGAAATTTTGAAGAGTTTGAATATCGCGTTCGCCAGTCCGTCAAATGTCCAAACGAAAGGCTTTAGGATAAAAATCAAAAACATCATCGGCCGCACGATGCGCACCGCCACCGCTTCGGGATGGGTCATCGCTATGCGCTTGGGCATCAGGTCGGCAATCAAGATGAAGCTGCCCGTAACCAGCGCGAACGTCAGCAGCGACGCGGCGGTACTGCCCCAACTGCCCGCGTTTGCCAACAAACCGCCGAAATAAGGGCGCACTGCCGCTTCGCCGACGATACCGGCGAGAATGGCGACGGCGTTCAAACCGATTTGGACGACGGTGATGAAACTGCCCGGCTGCTGCTGCATATTGAGCACATCCAGCGCGCGCGTGTCGCCGCCGTCTTTAGCCATCACTTGCAACTTGATTTTGCGCGCCGAGGCGAGCGCGAGTTCGGAACAGGAAACAAATGCGCTGATAACGATCAGCAGGCACAATAATAATAAGGCTTCGAGGATATTCATGAAAAACGGTGTGTGTGGCAAACAGAGGACATTTTAGCATTAAAGGTCGTCTGAAAATTTCAGACGACCTTTTTGCCAACCATACTTACCAATCGCGCGGGGCAACCAGTTCTTCGATGTCCGCATCTTCAAAGCCGTAGCTTTGGGCGATGTATTCCATATCGGTGGCAATCATGTCTCTGGCGACGGTCTCGATTTCGCTGTCGTTTTCATCAAACTCTTCAGCCAATTCGTTGAAGCGTTCGGTAGCTGCGTGGGTCAGTTCGTATAGGGCGTCGAGATTTTCGGGCTGTTCGGTTTCGATTTGGCGGCACAGTTCAACCAGGATGTTTTCTCCTTTTTGCACGAGTTTGTGCGGGAAATAATCGTCGTCGTACATATCCTGCAAAAAGGTGTGGTTTGCCAATTCGGTGTTGTTCAGTTGATGACGTGTAGTCATGATTTTCCTTTTCTATTTAGCAGATGGATTTTAAAAAAAGGTCGTCTGAAAGCGCAGCTTCAACGAAGTTAAAACGGTTTTGAGATTTTCAGACGACCTCTGTGGATTGTGGGCGACAGATTAGCTTTTTCCTTCAAACATATGGCTTAACTTTTGGCGGTAAAGCGTTTGTTGACGCGCAGGCGTTCGCCGCGGCCGGCTTTTTTGATTTCCAGCCAGTCGGTGTAGATGGCGTGGATGAGGTGGTTTATGGTTTCAAAGCCGTATTGCTGCGGGTCGGTGCCTTGTGCGGCGAGTTGCTTCGATACGTCGCTCAAACGCGCCCAGCCTTGTTCGTCGGCGTGGGTGTCGACTGCCTGCTGTACAGCGGGGATAACGCGGGTAACGGGCAGTTTGCTGCTTTTGGCGGCGGGTTCGGGTTTGGCGGGTGTCGGTTGCGCGGTGTCTGCCGCAGGGTTTGGTGCAGTATTTTCGTTTTTGGTTGGGTTGGTTTTTTTGCTGCGCGTTTTGCGTTTTTGCGCGGCGTTGGGGTCGTCTGAAACGGTTTCTTCTGCCTGATGGGTTGCCACTGGGTTTTCAGACGACCTCTCTGTCGGCTTGTCGGCGGATTTGCGGCGGCGGACTTGGAGTTGGTTGTTGTCGGTGCGGTGTTCGAAGATGTCGAAGGATTTGATGAGGTCGGAGAGTTTGCCGTAGCCGTACAGCCTTGAGTCGAAATCGGGATTGATTTTGCTGATGTAGCTGCCGATGGGACCGAGGTTCGCCCAGCCGAGGTCGTCGGCGTTTTCGCGCACGGCGCGTTTGAGCAGGGACAGCGCGTCAGGGGCGGCGGCAGGGGTGTTTTTGCCGCTGTTTTTCTCTTTTTCTTGGCGTTGTTTTTCGGGACGGAAGATTTCGGTGTAGATGAATTTGTCGCAGGCTTTGCGGAAGGCTTCGGGCGTTTTCTTTTCGCCGAAACCGTACACGGTCAGCCCGCTTTCGCGCAGGCGGCTTGCCAGGCGGGTGAAGTCGGAATCGCTGGATACGATGCAGAAGCCGTCGAAGTTGCCGCTGTATAGCAAATCCATCGCGTCGATGACCAGCGCCATATCGGTGGCGTTTTTGCCTTTGGTGTAGGCGAATTGTTGGACGGGGATGATGGCGTGGGGCAGGAGGGCGGCTTTCCATTTGGAAAGGCCGTGGCTCCAGTCGCCGTAGATGCGTTTGACGCTGGCGATGCCGTATTTGGCAACTTCTTCGAGCAGGCGGTCGATGATGTCGGCGGGGGCGTTGTCGGCGTCGATGAGGACGGCGAGTTTTTTGTTGGCCAATGTGGTCATGGGGACTCCGTGGTATTCATGTCAGTCGAGGTCGTCTGAAAACTGGTTTTCAGACGACCTCGATCTTTTAAAGCATATCTTGTATGGCGGCGCGTTCTTCTTCCAGCTCCGCCAGTGTCGCGGCGATGCGTTGGCGGCTGAACTCATCCGACAAGTCCAAGCCTTGGACGATGCGGTAGCTGCCTGCGTCGCAAATGACGGGGAAACCGAAAATCAAACCTTCAGGGATGCCGTAAGAGCCGTCGGAGGGGACGCCCATCGTTATCCATTTGCCGCTGCTGCCGAGCAGCCAGTCGCGCAGGTGGTAGATGGCGGCATTCGCGGCGGAGGCGGCGGACGACGAACCGCGCGCGGCGATGATGGCGGCACCGCGTCCGGCGATTTTCGGCATGAAGACTTCGGTGTTCCAATCGGGTTCAGTAATCATGTCTTTGACGGACTCGCCGTTGCTGGTGGCGTAGCGGTAGTCGGCGTACATGGTCGGGCTGTGGTTGCCCCAGACGCACATTTGCTCGATGGAAGGAATCGGGCGGTTGATTTTCTCGGCGACTTGGCTGACGGCGCGGTGGTGGTCGAGGCGCATCAGGGCGGTGAAGTTTTCCGGCGGGATGTCGGGCGCGGACTTCATGGCGATGTAGGCGTTGGTGTTGGCGGGGTTGCCGACGACGAGAACTTTGACGTCGCGATGGGCAACTTTGTTCAACGCCGCACCTTGTACTTTGAAAATTTCGGCGTTGGCGTGCAGCAGGTCGGCGCGTTCCATGCCTTGCGTACGCGGGCGCGCACCGATCAAGAGGGCGATGTCGGCATCTTTGAAGGCGACTTCGGGGTCGTCTGTGGCAAAGATGTCGGCAAGGAGCGGGAAAGCGCAATCCTGCATTTCCATAATCACACCGCGCAATGCCTGTTGCGCCTGTGGCAGGGCGAGCAATTGCAGGATAACGGGTTGGTCGCGTCCGAGCATAATGCCGCCGGCGATACGGAACAGGGTCGCATAGGCAATTTGCCCTGCGGCGCCGGTAACGGCGATGCGGACGGGAGGCTTGAGTGTCATGTTTTTCCTTTTGAAGTCGTTGTTTTACTTGGTTTGAGGATTATAACAGCATTGAGTATTAGAGAATGAAAAGGTCGTCTGAAACTGGGAATAGGATTTCAGACAACCTTTCATGTTGCTGTCTGTCAATTTTCCGCATCGCGGCAGATGTCGATGGCTTCCTGAAGGCTGGAAACGCCGAAGATTTTTAGATTCGGAAACTCTTTTTCGTTGCGCGGCATATTGGCTTTGGGGACGATGGCGCGTTTGAAGCCGAGTTTTTCCGCTTCTTTGAGCCGCTCCTGTCCGCGTGCGACGGGGCGGACTTCGCCGCTTAGGCCGATTTCGCCGAAGGCGACCATTTTTTCAGGCAGAGGGCGGTTGCGGAAGCTGGAGAGCATGGCGAGGATGACGGCGAGGTCGGCGGCGGGTTCGCCAATTTTGACGCCGCCGACGGCGTTGAGGAACACGTCTTGGTCGAAGCAGGCAATGCCGCCGTGGCGGTTGAGGACGGCAAGCAGCATGGCGAGGCGGTTTTGTTCGAGACCGACGGTGAGGCGTTTGGGGGTGAAGCCGTGCGCATCATCGACCAATGCCTGAATTTCGACCAAAAGCGGGCGGCTGCCTTCCTGCGTGACCAAAACGCACGAACCGGGTGTGTCGTCGCGGTAGCTGGCAAGGAAGATGGCGGACGGGTTGGATACACCTTTCAAACCGTTTTCGGTCATGGCGAACACGCCCAGTTCGTTTGCTGCGCCGAAGCGGTTTTTGATGGCGCGTATCATGCGGTAGTTGGAATGTTGGTCACCCTCGAAATACAGCACGGTATCGACCATGTGTTCCAGTACGCGCGGGCCGGCAATCGCGCCATCTTTGGTAACATGTCCGACCAGTATCATGGCGATGCCCATCTGTTTCGCCATACGGGTCAGTTGGGCGGCACATTCGCGCACCTGCGATACGGAACCTGGGGCGGAAGTGATTTGGTCGGAATACATGGTTTGGATGGAGTCGATGACGACGACTTCGGGCTGATGCTGTTTCAACGCCGTCTGAATCGCTTCCATGCGGATTTCGGCAAGCAGGTTTACGCCTTCGGTGGGCAGTTCCAAACGCTGCGCGCGCAGGGCGACCTGTTGGGCGGATTCTTCGCCGGAAACGTACAGCACTTTGCGGCTTTGCGCCATTTTGGCGATGGTCTGCAACAGCAGTGTGGATTTGCCGATGCCGGGGTCGCCGCCAAGCAGGATAACCGCACCATCGACCAAACCGCCGCCCAATACGCGGTCGAGTTCGCCCATGCCGGTCGGATTGCGCGGCACTTCGGTGGCGGTCACGGCGGAGAGGGATTGGACGGTCGAGGTGTCCGCCGCCCAAGATTGGAAGCGGGCGTTTTTCGGTTCGGGCGCGGCAAGGCTTTCCTGAAGCGTGTTCCATTCGCCGCAATGCGGGCATTTGCCTTGCCATTTCGGGGAAGTGCCGCCGCATTCGGTGCATTGGTAGATGGTTTTGGGGGCTTTTGCCATGATGTTTTCCCTATGGGATTTTTGAAGTGTGAAAAGGTCGTCTGAAAACTGATATCGTTTTCAGACGACCTTTTTTCAAGGATTCGGACTGGGCTTATTTGCTTTCGTCTTTACCGTCTTTCTTGTCTTTTTTCGGAGCCGGTTTTTTCGCCGCCAAACCTAAAGACTTCTGCCATTCGACTGGATTTTTGACTAAATCCAAGGCTTTGCGGAGCTGGTCGTCTTTGGCAGGATTAGGAATACGACGGCTGGAGAGGTCTTCGTCTTTCTCTTTGTCCTTGCCTTTTTTGGACTTGGCGTTTTCGTCGGCTTTGGCGGCTTCGTTTGAATCAGGCGTGCTGATTTCGTTGCTGCTGTTGACGTCTTCGCCGCCGAGCGGGTTGCCGATGTGTCCGGCGAGGTCGGCTTCGCGGCTTTCAAAAGCGCGGTCTTTGTCTTTGACTTCGACGTCGGGAACGATGCCTTGCGCTTGAATCGAGCGGTCGTTCGGCGTGTAGTACAGCGCGGTGGTCAGTTTGACTGCGCTGCCGTTGGACAGCGGAATCAGGGTTTGAACCGAGCCTTTGCCGAAGCTTTGCGTACCGACGACGACGGCGCGTTTGTGGTCTTGCAGCGCGCCGGCGACAATTTCGGAGGCGGAAGCGGAACCTGAGTTAATCAACACGGTCATCGGGATGGTTTTCAACTCGGCGGGCAGATCTGCCAGCGGGTCTCTGCCGCTCGTGCGGATGTAGTCTTCGGGACGGGCTTTCAATACCATGCCCTCTTTGCCGTCGCGGCCTTTGGTGCTGACGACTTTTGCGTCTGCGGGCAGGAAGGCGGCAGAGACACCGACCGCGCCGTCAAGCAGGCCGCCCGGGTCGTCGCGCAGGTCAAGGATGATGCCTTTGAGCGGCGCGCCTTTGTTTGCCTTAATCAGAGCTTTGGCGGCTTCGTTGATGCCCGCTACGGTGCGCTCTTGGAATTGGGACACGCGGATGTAGCCGTAGTTCGGCTCAAGCAGGTGGTGGCGGACGCTTTTGACTTTGATGATGGCGCGGGTCAGGTTGACGACGATGGGTTTGTCCACGTTTTTGCGCGAAAGGGTCAGGGTGATTTTGGTACCCGGTTTGCCGCGCATTTTTTTCACGGCTTCGCTGGTGGTCAGGCCGCGTGTGGAGACGTTGTCGATTTTGGCGATGAAGTCGCCGCTTTTCACGCCTGCGCGCTCGGCGGGCGTATCTTCAATCGGGGCGATGACTTTGATAAAGCCGTCTTCCTGACCGATTTCCATACCCAAGCCGCCGAATTCGCCGCTGGTGGATTCTTTCATGTCGGCATAGCCTTTTTTATCCATATACTCGGAATGCGGATCGAGGTCGGATACCATGCCTTTCATCGCGCCTTCAAAGAGGTCGGCGTCGGATTTGTCTTGGTAATAATTGGCTTTGATTTGCCCGTAGACTTCCGCCATGTTGCGGATGGATTGTACGGGCAGGGTTTCGTTGTCTTTTTTGTCTTTTTCGGCGGCAAAGCTTTGAACGCTCAAGCTGAGGGCGACACCGCTGAATGCGCCGAGTGTGTAGAGTGCGACTTTTTTCAAAGTGGATGTTGACATTATGAATGGCTTTCTTTTTGTATAGTGGATTAACTTTAAACCAGTACGGCGTTACCTCTCCTTACCGTACTACCTGTACTGTCTGCGGCTTCGTCGCCTTGTCCTGATTTATGTTAATTCCACTATAATCTTTCATTTCAGACCGTAATGACTGTGAAACGGGGTGGGAAATATTGCTTCAGACGACCTGAATATACATTCGCAAGACTGTATGCGATTTACGCTTGGTAAACAACAGGGTTAGCGTAAAAAATATCTGCGCGGGTGTAAAAGCTTTTGAATATAGGGCCGTCGGGTCGGGTTGTTAAATTTCAGACGACCCCGTGATACGGCAAAAGGTCGTCTGAAAATGTCAAACCGGTTTGCAGGTCAGCTTATCCAGGAGAGCGGGTTCATTGCCTGCCCGTTGTAGCGGACTTCCAAATACAGGCCTTCCATGCCCGAAGGCAGGGTTCCGCTGATGCCCAGGCGGTTGCCTGCGGCTACGGCGTAGCCTTTGGCGACTTCGATTTCGCTCAAACCTGAATAGATGCTGATATAGCCGTCGCCGTGATCGATGACGATGACTTTGCCGAAACCTTCCAATTCATCGGCGTAGGTAACCGTACCGCCGGCAATGCTGCTGACGATTGCCGGAGTCGTTTGGTAGAACACGCCTTTCCAAACTTCACCATCGCCGCGGTCTTGTCCGAAGAGTCCGGCAAGCGTGCCGCTTACCGGTTTTTTCAGACGACCCTGCATGCGGCTGAAGCTGTTGGCATTGCTGATTCTGACGTAGGAAGGCGCGCGGATGCTCATGTCTTCCGCGGTCAGGTTGGACATGGCGGCGCGTTCGTCGGCGGCTTTTTGCGCGGCGGCGCGGTCTTTGCGCGCTTTTTCAGCGGCGGCAAGACGGGCCTCGGCGGCTTTTTTACGCGCTTCGGCTTCCTGGCGGCGTTGCTCGGCTTTACGCTTTTCCAAGTCTTTCAACAGATTGTTCAGGCGTTGTTCGTTTTCTTTGTGGTTGATTTTTTTCTGCGCCTCTTTTGCCATCTGCGCGTTTTGGCGGCGGCTTTCCGCCTGTTCGGCAGTATTGGTTACACCTTGGCGGCGCAGCGAGGACTGGATGTTGACCTGAAGTTTTTTCAGGTATGCCAGCTCGTTGTTGATTTTCTGCTCTTGCGCTGCCAGCTCTTTTTGCTGCTTCTCAAGGTCTTTGATGACTTGATCGTTGGCGGTGTTGATATAGCGGGTGTAACGCAGGAAGCGGGTTTTCTGACCCGGCTCGGCATTTTTCAGGAACAGGGCAACGGCGTTAGGCTGGCTGTTTTTATAGTTGCCTGAAACGAAACGGGAAATTTGCGCGCGCGTATTGGAAACTTGGGTTTTCAGGTAGTTCAAATCAGCATTGAGTTTTTGAAACTTGTCCCATGCGTCGCGCTGTTGGCGGTTGATGGCGGATAAGTTGATACGGCTTTGCTGCAACTGTTTCAACGTGGTGTTGACGTGGATGATGAAACCTTCGTTGCGGCTGCGCAGCGATTTTTTGCTTTCCAAATCATTGGCTGCGGCGGTTACTGCGGCTTTGAAGTCGTCTGAATCGGCGGCAGCGGTTTTCTTATCGGCTTTGTCCGCTTTTTTCTCGACGGCTTTTTTGTCCTGTTTTGCCGCTGCTTCGTCTTTTTTAGGCAGCTCGGCGGCTTCTTTTTTTGCCTTTACATTATTTTTGGCTGCGGGTTTGTCTGCCGCTTTGTCTTTGCCTTTTACAGGCTCGGTTTTTGCAGGAACGGCTTTGCCTGCCTTCTCTTCCGCTTTGGCTTCGCCTTTTTTGGTTTTGTCGGCTTTATCTTGTTTTTTGGTTTCTTTGTCGTTTCTGCGTTCTTTGGCACGCTCGTTTTTTGCCGCTTCGGCAGTTTCCTTTTTGCTTTTGGCTACGGGCTTTTCATCTGCCTTGTCCCTGGCGTTTTTCGCGGCAGGTTTCGCTTTGTCTTTGGCAGCTTCTTTTTTAGCAGGTTCGGCGTCTTTTTTGTCTTTGACGCTTTTTTTGACAGGCGCAGCCTTTTCCTTAGGCGCGTCTTTGGCGGCGAAAGAAGGCGAAGCGAAACCGATGAGCAGGGCGAGTAAAAGAGGTTTGTAACGCATGATTGGGTTCTGGATCGTTAAAATAAAGGCAATAGGCGGAATTATATAGTCAGCGGGGTCGTCTGAAAATATTGTTTAGGCAATTAAAACGGCGGTCATGCTGTGTTGTTTGTCATATTGGATTCAGTATGGGCAAGCTGCACGGCAAGGTTTGGCATCATAATATTTAATATGATGCTCCGTTTATTTTTGTTGTAAAACCGACGGCACGAATCGGGCGATGGTATCGCGCAGGACGATGAGTTTGCCGTGGAAGAAATGAGATGAGCCGGCGATGGTGATAACCGGCAAACCTTGCGGTTCCGCCCATGTCCAAGCCTTGCTGATTTCAACGACTTCGTCTTCTGCGCCATGAATCATCAGGGTTTTGGTAATGTCAGGGACGGCTGAAGGCTCGGGACGGTCGGTGTAGTGGTGTACTGCCGCGCCGATGAGCAGCAGCAAATCCGGTTCGCGCTCTTGGGCGGCGAAGGTGGCGACATAGCCGCCGAAGGAGAAACCTGCCAATGCGAACAGTTCGGCTTCGGGGTGTTGCGCGCGGGCATAGTCGATGACGGCGATGCAGTCTTGCGTTTCGCCGCGTCCGTAATCGTGTGTGCCTTCGCTGTTGCCTACGCCGCGCAGGTTCGGCAGGTAGCAGTGGAAACCGAGTTGCGATAAGGCTTTGGCGGCGGTTTGGATGACTTTGTTGGTGTTCGTGCCGCCTTGCAGCGGGTTGGGATGGTTGATGACTGCCACGCCGCGTGCAGGTGTTTGCGCGGCGGGTAGGAAGATGGTTTCGAGCAGGCCGACAGGGCCGGATATTTGGATGATGTCAGGTTTCAACATGGGTTTTCCTTTATTTTGTGTGTGCTGTGAGGACGGTTTATTGCTTTATCAGGTGTTGCCGTCGCCCAATCTGTATTTGGGTTTTCAGACGACCTGCTCATCTCACAGATAAAAATGTTTGCCGTTGTTGGGGTTGCTTGCTTTCAAATCGTTCAACATCCGCTTGAAATCCAAGCCGTATTGTCCGCTTAGCTTTTCCGCGCGTTTTTTCAGCTTGTCCAGGTTTTGCTCTTTCGGGCTGCTTTGAAACGCCATAACCGCCATATTGCCGTGGCTTTCGGCGGGCAGTTCCAGCACGCGGCCTTCGAAGACGTTGAGCAGGCGTTCGATAAAGCGTTGGTAGCGTTTATCGCCGCTCCACCAGTTGGTGACGAACACGCCGTCAGGTGAGAGGGCGTGGCGGCAGTCTTGGAAGAAGGGTTCTTCCACCAGCGCGTCGATGATTTGTTCGCCGTCGAAACCGTCCACCAAAATCACGTCGGTATTGTGGCGGAACACTTTGATGTATTCCGCGCCGTCCGCTTCGACGATTTCGAAGTTTTCCCCTTCAAACGGCAGCTCGAACAGGCTGCGGGCGACGGCGATGACCTGAGGGTTGATGTCCACGGCGGTTTGTTTGGTGTCGGGCAGGTAGCTGTCTATCCAGCGTGCGAACGAGCCGCCGCCCAAGCCGATTTGGGTGATGTGTTTCGGCGTTTCTTCCGCAAACAGAAGCCAGCCCATCATCGCGCGGCTGTACGACAAAACCAGTTCGGCGGGATGGTCGAGGTTCATCGAGCTTTGGATGGTGTCGCTGCCCAAATGCAACGAGCGGATGTTGCCTTCTTCGGAAATGCCGACTTCGGGCAGGTCGGACTTGGCGGGGCGCAGGCGGCGGTAGGGGTGTCGTGGCATGATGTGGACGGATGGAGGGGAAAGGGGAGTATTTTATCAGAGTGTCGTCTGAAATGCTTTTTGTGCGGTTGTTTTTCAGACGACCTTTCGGCTATATGCCTGAGCGGCTTGGTTTATATATGGTGTAATCATTACGTCTGAAATAAATTTCTTTTTAAATCAGATATTTTTTATAAAAATTTACTTTGTGGGCGACAGGCTCTTGCCAAGCTGGGCAGTTAACGGCATAATTCGGCTTCTTTGCCGGTATAGCTCAGTTGGTAGAGCACCTGACTTGTAATCAGGGGGTCCCGAGTTCGACTCTTGGTGCCGGCACCAGTTTATCGCTGAAGGTGCCGCAAGGCATTTCAGTAAGCCGGTATAGCTCAGTTGGTAGAGCACCTGACTTGTAATCAGGGGGTCCCGAGTTCGACTCTTGGTGCCGGCACCAATCAAACAGCCCGATTGTGAAAGCAGTCGGGCTGTTTTGCGTTTGCCGTTCGGGTGGCAGGGCGGCGGGCATTTCACTATAATAGCCCGTTTTAATCTAAAAGGTCGTCTGAAAAAGGCGGAATACATTCTAATGATTACTGTGAACACACTGCAAAAGATGAAGGCAGAAGGCGAAAAAATCGCCATGCTGACCGCCTATGAATCCAGCTTTGCCGCGTTGATGGATAACGCCAGCGTCGATGTCTTGCTGGTGGGCGATTCCTTGGGCATGACCGTGCAGGGGCGCAAATCCACGCTGCCCGTCAGCCTGCGCGATATGTGTTACCACACTGAAAACGTCGCGCGCGGTACGGAAAACGCGATGATTGTCAGCGACTTGCCTTTTGGTGCGTATCAGCAGAGTAAAGAACAGGCGTTTGCCGCCGCTGCCGAACTGATGGCGGCAGGCGCGCATATGGTCAAACTTGAAGGCGGCGTTTGGATGGCGGAAACCACCGAATTCCTGCAAATGCGCGGCATTCCCGTCTGCGCCCATATCGGCTTGACCCCGCAGTCCGTGTTTGCCTTTGGCGGATACAAAGTGCAGGGGCGGGGCGATAAGGCGGAAGCCTTGTTGGTAGATGCGAAAGCACACGACCAAGCGGGTGCCGCCATCGTATTGATGGAATGCGTACCGGCAGAATTGGCGAAAAAAGTAACCGAAACCGTCTCTTGCCCGACCATCGGTATTGGCGCGGGTGTGGATTGCGACGGACAAGTTTTGGTCATGCACGATATGCTCGGCATTTTTCCGGGAAAAACCGCCAAATTCGTCAAAAATTTCATGCAGGGTAAAGATAGCATTCAGGCCGCCGTTGAAGCCTATGTCCATGAAGTCAAAGCCAAAACCTTTCCCGCTGCGGAACATTCGTTTGCTTGATACCCTCAACTGAAAAAGGTCGTCTGAAAAGGTTTTCATCGTGAAAACCGAATTTCAGACGACCTTTGTTTGTCTGTGTTCCCAGCGTATAATCGGCGCGTGATTTTCGGGCTGACAAAACATAGCGGCTGAGCGCCGCAATCCCGAAAAAGATAAAGGACATTTTCCACCATGCAAATCATTCATACCATTAAAGAATTACGCGAATGGCGCAAAAACGCAGGCAGCGTTGCCTTTGTGCCGACTATGGGCAATCTGCACGAAGGCCATCTCGCCCTCGTTCGCGAAGCCAAAAAACGCGCCGACAACGTCGTGGTCAGCATATTCGTCAACCGCCTGCAATTCGGACAGGGCGAGGATTTCGACAAATACCCGCGCACCTTGCAGCAAGACGCCGACAAACTCGCCAACGAAGGCGTAGCCGTCGTGTTCGCGCCTGACGAAAAAGAGCTGTATCCCAATGTCGAGCAACGTTTCAACGTCGAACCGCCCAACCTCCAAAACGAATTGTGCGGCAAATTCCGCCCCGGTCATTTCCGCGGTGTCGCTACTGTCGTCAGCAAACTGTTCAACATCGTCCAACCCGATACCGCCTGCTTCGGCAAAAAAGACTATCAGCAGTTGGCGATTATCAAAGGCTTTGTCGAAGACCTGAATTTCAATATCGACATCATTCCCGTCGATACCGGCCGCGCTCCCGACGGACTTGCGCTTTCCAGCCGCAACCAATACCTCAGCGAAGCCGAACGCGCCGAAGCCCCGCGTCTGTACCGCGAATTGCAGCGCGTCGCTGCCGAACTCAAAAACGGCAATCTGGATTATGTCGGACTGGAAACAGAAACCGTCCGCCGCCTGACCGAAGCGGGCTGGGTGGTCGATTACGTCGAAATCCGCCATGCCGAGAGCCTCGCCGTCGCACGTACCGGCGACAAGGCTCTCGTCGTCCTCGCCGCCGCCCGCTTGGGAACGACGCGTCTGATTGACAACTTGGAAGTCAGCTTGGCTTGATTGTTGGAATAGAAAAAGGTCGTCTGAAAACCGGTTTGGGTTTCAGACGACCTTTTTGTTGGAAGAGCGTTTTACATCTGCACCAAGCCGTTGACTGTGATGCTGATTTCTTCTGAGCCGGGAGACGGGACTTGGATAGCGTTGTTTTCGTCGCTTGCCGAACGCTTGAACATGGCAGCTTCGGCATTCATCATTTTGGCGCGGGCGAAACCGTTGTCTATGGAACGGTTGCCGATATGGCCTAAATTGAGTTTGACGATTTTGTAGTTGGAGAAGCCGAGCGTTTTTGCCAAGTCTTGCGCGCGGTCTTTGAAGCGCAGGATGGCGGCTTTGCTGACTTGATCGACGGCGGCTTCGCGTTTTTCTTTGGATATGCTGAAGCCGATGCGGTTGAGCGTGGCAGTTTGCAGCGTTTCGTCAATCAGGCGGTTGATTGCGTCAAAGTCTTTGCTTTCGACTTTGAACACGGCTTCTTCTTCCCAGCCTGTTTGGATGCGTTTGCCGTTGTTGTTGTATTCATAGCGCGGGCTGGCGCTGCGGTTGAGGATTTCGGTTTGGAGTTTGTTGTTTTGTACGGCTTTGTTGAAGTCGTTGAATTTTTTCTGAAACGCTTTGTTCACCGTAGCGCGGTCTTTGCCTTCGGAAGCAATGCTGAAGTAGGCGGTCATGGTATCGCGGGTTATTTCGAGATGGGCGGACTCGGCAAATTCGATCATGTTGTAATGAAGGGTGTCGGTTTCGGCTGCGGCGGGCAGGGCGGTTGCGAGAACGAGGGCGGCAAGGATGGGGCGTAACATGGATTTTCCTTTTGGTATCGGATGTGGAAACGGATGATGTTGGGTAATTTGTGTCAGGTCGTCTGAAAGTGCAGCTTCAATAGAGTTGCAAAAGGTTCTGGCTTTGCTGCAACAGGTTTCAGACGACCTTTGACGGTGTCAGCCGAAAAAGCCCATTTTGACTTGGATGAGTTTTTCAAGTTCGGGCAGGACGCGGCGGCGGGAGACGAAGAAGATGATGTGGTCGCCGTCTTGGACAATGGTGTCGGTGTGGTGCCCCATGATGACTTCGCCCGTTTCGGCACGGACGATGGCGGCGATGTAGCAGTCGCCCGGCCATTTGATGCCGCTGATGCGCCTGCCGACGATGGCGGAGGTGTTTTTGTCGCCGTGGACGACAACTTCGATGGCTTCGGCAGTGCCACGTCTGAGGGGGTGGACGGCAACGATGTCGCCTCGGCGGATGTGGGCTAGGATGGAGCCGATGGTGATGAGGTGCGGCGACACGACGATGTCGATTTTGTTGCCTTCGAGCAAATCGACGTAGCTGGAGCGGTTGACGATGGTGACGACGCGTTTTGCACCGAGATTCTTCGCCAACAGGCTGGACATGATGTTGTTTTCGTCGTCGTTGGTCAGGGCGCAGAATACGTCGATTTCGTCGATGTATTCTTCGTCCAGCAGCGTTTCGTCGGTGGCGCTGCCTTGCAGGACGAGGGTGTTGTCGAGGTTTTCGGCGAGCCACTCGGCGCGGCGGGGGTTGTGTTCGACGATTTTGATGTCGTATTTGGATTCGAGCTGCTTGGCAAGGCGGTAGCCGATGTTGCCGCCGCCGGCAATCATGATGCGGCGGGTGCGCGCTTCTTTGGGGCGCAGTTCGCGCATAATGATGTTGACGCTGCTGATGTCGGCGGCAAAAAGTACCTCGTCGCCTTCGATGATGACGGTTTGCGGCGTGGGGACGATGAGGCGGTTGTTGCGGTATATGGCGCAGATTTGGCAGTCCGCGCCTTCGGGGAGGTGTTGGTTGATGTCGGCGATTTCACGGTTGACGAGCAGCCCGCCTTTACGCGCCTGTACGATGACCATGCGGACTTTGTCGCCGGCAAACCTCAATACCTGCAATGCGCTGGTGTAGCTGAGCAGCCCGACGAGCTGTTCGGTAACGAGCTGTTCGGGACTGATGGTTTCGGTGATGTCGAAGACGGTAAGGCTGCCGTTTTCCGTATCGTCGTTTTCGGGGTAGGGGTATTCCAGATATTCGCTGGAACGGACGCGGGCGATGCGGCTGGGGATATTGAAGAGGTCGGCGGCGATTTTGCAGGCGACGATGTTGGTTTCGTCGCTACGGGTTAGGGCGAGCAGGAGGTCGGAGTCAGCCGCGCCCGCCTGTTCGAGGATAAACGGGGATGCGCCGTTGCCGAGTATGGTTTGGACGTCGAGGCGGCTGCCGATGTGTTGCAGGGCTTTTTCGTCGATGTCGATAACGGTAACGTCGTTGCTAGAAACGGAGGCGAGGTTTTGCGCGACGGTCGAGCCGACCTGTCCGCTGCCGAGGATGAGGATTTTCACGGTTTGGGCGGGTGTTTGGGTAAGGATGATGGGATTGTATAGTATAGTGGATTAAATTTAAATCAGGACAAGGCGCCGAAGCCGCAGACAGTACAGATAGTACGGCACCGATCCACTTGGTGCTTCAGCACCTTAGAGAATCGTTTTCTTTGAGCTAAGGCGAGGTAATGTCGTACTGGTTTAAAGTGAATCCACTTAAAACAAAATAAAAAGGCTACAATGTCATCCTTGCCGCATTTCGGCTGCTTGGAATATATGGGGTCGTCTGAAAAATGAACTGGCCCCCAAATCTTGGACACTCAT
>NZ_KV838098.1:0-26978 GCF_001838645.1 Neisseria sp. HMSC70E02
TTTAGGGGATTTTGGGGAATTTTGCAAAGGTCTCAGCGTGGGCTTTGCCCACGAATCAAACCCAAAATTTCAGACGGCCTCTTTTACCCAACATTTTCGTGGGCAAAGTCCACGCTACCATCTACGCCTTCAAGGCAAAAGGTCGTCTGAAAAGCGTTTTTCAGTATATGTAGGTCGGATTCTTGAATCCGACATTTTCAAACATTTCCGCCATAATCAAAAGCAGTAAAACATAAAACGTTTGTCAAATATGAGTATCCGACTTACCCATCATATTTAATGCTGAAATCCACATTGCTTCCACCCCAGTGCTTTGGGTAAATCCCCTGTTTCACATAACGGTGAAAAGTAGAAAACGGCCAATCGGAAACCTGATCGACATAGCCATGCTTTACGGGATTAAAATGTAGGTAATTGAAATGATTGATAAAGTCCGTTTCATCACGAATGGTATGTTCCCAAAACCTTTTTTGCCAAAGCCGACATTCTCTTCCAATCAAATATTGGCTGTACCGTTTAATTTGCCGCCAACGTTCCGAATAAGCGGCATCATTTTCAGGAAGACGCCAAATCGTATGCAGATGGTCGGGCATCAGCACCCATGCCTCAATTTCAAACGGATACCGCTCCCGAACCGTCATTACCGCCTGCCGCAAGGCCGAACGCACCGTTTCATCAGTTAGGATTTTTTGTCGTTTGTCAGCAACCACCGTAAAAAAGTAAGTACCGCCCGTTTGATAAAAGCGTCGGTATCGCATGAATTCCCTTTTTTAAATTAAATTTTTGTTTTTCGGAAAGATTTTTGTCGGATACAAGTATCCGACCTACGTTGAAACCGAACAATCCACGTAGGTCGGATTCTCGAATCCGACATTCCAATCATTCCCGAATTTTTGCAATGTGTGAACATCGTTTTTTTGTCGGATACCAGTATCCGACCTACGTTGAAACCGAGCAATCTATGCAGGTCGGATTCTCGAATCCGACATTTCAATCATTTCTGAATTTTCGCAGGGTGTGAACATCGGCTTTTTTTGTCGGATACAAGTATCCGACCTACGTCTTAGCGGCATTCGGATGGTGCAAATCGAGCAGGCAGCGTTCCTGGTGTAACGGGAGTCAGGCCATAATGGTCTGCAGTTGCATGGGTATCGGATGAACATGCCCATTGCACCACGCCCATATTAGCGGAGGTAAAGGCTTGCGGCAGGGTATCGAAACCACCTCCTGTTGCTCTAGGGACAAAAGGTGTCAAGGTCAAAGTATTGGCATTGTTATCCAAACCCACGGCTGCGGCATTATAAGTAATGGTAATCACGCCGCTTGTCGGGTCGCCTTGTATAGAATCTACATACTTACTGTATACACCCGTATTGTTGTTGCGAGTATTCAATTCGACAATGGCATTACGCAGATAAACTGGAGACGTCCTTCCATCTACAACAATTTCATTCTTTAAGGGAGCAACCAACAATAGCCCTTCTGCAATACGGGTACGTATGGCGTAATTTTGATAGGCTGGCAATGCAATTGCCGCCAAAATGCCGATAATAGCGATCACTACCATCAGCTCAATCAAGGTAAAGCCTCTATTTTTTGTATGTATTGTTTGTAAAAACACAATAGCCCCCTTATTAAATCTTGAAAAACGACTCCGAAAGATGAATCCGATTGAAATTTATTTTACTTGATAGAAAAACACCCGCCGCAGCGGGTGTTTCTGATTGATTAGATTAGCGGCATTGTGCAGGAGCGTATTTAGCTTGCAGAGTACCAGCAGTAGCAATTGCGATGTTTGATGCATCTGCAGTTGCATGAGTAGCAGAAGAGCAACCCCAGTCCAAAGCACCTGTAGCACCAGCTGCAATAGCGGCTTGCAGACTTTGACCGTTACCGCCACTACGTACCCATGGAGTAAGAGTCAAGGTGTTTTCTGTACCTCCAACACCAACGTTGGCCGCATTGTAAGTAATGGTAATAAGACCAGTAGTACCATCCATTTGAATCCTGTTAACATATTTAGAGTTGGCACCAGTATTATCATTTTGTGTGTTCCAAGTTGTAGCAACACGTGTCAGGTCGTTAGCTGCTGCAGAACCTTCTGTAGCAATAGCTTGTTTGGCGGATTCAGCCAAGCTCAAACCTTCAGTTACGCGGGTACGTACGGTGTAGTCTTGGTAAGCCGGCAGGGCGATGGCAGCCAGAATACCGATAATTGCGATTACGATCATCAATTCGATCAGGGTGAAACCTTTTTGGATTGCTTTCATTTAATAAACTCCAGTTTAAAAAGTGTTGTGAATAAAAAAATGTTTGTTGTTAAAAAACCGTAATGTGTTTGGCTCTGCTTGTTTATGAGTAAAACCATCAAGTAGAAGGAATATACAGCTTCCCGGTTTAGGCTTCGTTGCTTCGTTTCCCTTGCCGGACGTAATGTATCAAGCAGGGGATGTGCCAAGTCTGGATTTTTTTGGATTTTTTATGAAAATATTTTGTAATTTTATGTTTTTAATAGGTTTAAATTTATTTTGAAGGATTTTTCGGGCAGATTTGGGCTTTTTTATGACGTAGGATTGTTTCTGCGATATGACGTGTTTTGTCATTTTTTGATTTTTTTTGGGGAAGTGAAGAAGACGTTTTGTGTCACGTGCCGTGTTTCGTCACTTTTGAAAGCCTGTTTTAATAATATTTGAATATTTAGACAAGCGGTATTATTTTTCAGATAAACGGTATTTTTGAAATTTAGATATTCCCAATATATTGATTTTTCGAATATTTTTAATATGATATTTTGATATTTGGTATTTATTTGAGATGAACGGTAATTCTAAATGAGAATTTATGGGAATTAATTTAATTTTGAATGGTTGTTTTCAGCGCCCGAAGCCTCTTTTAAAAAGGGGATAACCGATAGGGATACCCATCCTCCCCTTGTTCGATTTTGCACATTATTTTTGGCAGATTCTGCCAGTTTTGAAATAATCACTGTGATGATGTTTGGCATTTATTTGAATCTATATATAGATGATAGAAACAGCAAAAGGTCGCCTGAAATCTCGAATTGAGGTTTTCAGACGACCTTTTGAGTTTGTTTTATGGATAAAGCGTAGGAATCGGGTTGCTAAGGCTGGCTTGAGTTTTGACCATCAGGCAAGCAGGGCGAGTAGTTTGTCGAAGGCTTCTTCAAACTGTTTCAAACCGTCTTCCTGTAAGCGGTTGGCAAGGGTTTCTACGTCTATGCCGAGCGCGGCGGTTTCGGCAAGCTGCGCTTTCGCTTCTTCCACGCCTTCGGTCAGCGAGGCTTTGGCTGTGCCGTGGTCGATGAAGGCTTTGAGGGTGGCATCGGGGACGGTGTTGACGGTGTGCGCGCCGATCAGGCTGTCAACGTAGAGCGTGTCGGGATAGGCGCGGTTTTTGACGCCTGTGGATGCCCATAAGAGCTGTACGCGGTTTGCGCCTTTGGCCTCCAGTGCGGCAAATTCGGGGCTGCCGAAGTATTGCGCCCAGTCTTGGTAGGCGGCTTTGGCAAGGGCGATGGCGATTTTGCCTTTGAGATGGTCGGGCAACGTGGCGTCAAGTGCGCCGTCCACGCGGGAGATGAAGAAGCTGGCGACGGCTTGGATATGGGCAACGCTTTGTCCTGATTCCAAGCGTTTGGCGATGCCGCGCGCGTAGGCGGCGTAGGCTTTGAGGGTTTGGGCGCGTGAGAACAGCAGGGTCAGGTTCACGCTGATGCCGTCGGCGATGAGGGTTTCGAGTGCTTCGATGCCTGCATCGGTGGCGGGAACTTTAATCATGGCGTTTTTACGCGCAATGGCGGCATGGAGGCGGCGGGCTTCTTCTACCGTGCCTTGTGCGTCTTTGGCAAGCTCGGGGGAAACTTCTAGGCTGACGAAACCGGTTTTGCCGCCGGTGGATTCGTGTTCGGCAAGGCAAACGTCGCAGGCTGCCTGTACGTCGGCAATCGCCATGGTTTCGTAGCGTTGTTTGGGGCTGAGGTCTTGTTGTTTGAGGGCGGCGACTTCATCGGCGTAAAGCGCGTCGCCGGCGAAGGCTTTTTGGAAGATGGCGGGATTGGAAGTGACGCCGCACACGCCTTGTTTCAGCATTTGCGCCAATTCGCCGCTTTGTACGAGCGAGCGGGAAAGGTTGTCCAGCCAGATTTGTTGTCCTAATGCTTTAACGTCCGATAAAATAGTCATCTCTGATTCCTTTAAATATAGGTTATTTGCGAAGCAGGCGGTAATGCTACCCCTATTCGGAAAATTTGGATAGTTTATTAGGGCATTTAATGATGTCCAAAACGATATAAAACGAACACAAAAAGGCGTAAATTTATGGCAGGAAACGGTCAATATCTCGATTGGGCGCACGAAGTGTTGCACACCGAAGCGGAAGGCTTGCATGAAATTGCGGCGGAATTGGACGAAAACTTCGTCCACGCGGCAGACGCGCTGCTGCACTGCAAAGGCAGGGTCGTTATCACAGGCATGGGCAAGTCGGGACATATCGGGCGCAAAATAGCGGCGACCATGGCTTCGACGGGCACACCCGCGTTTTTCGTCCATCCTGCGGAAGCGGCACACGGCGACTTGGGCATGATTGTGGACAACGACGTCGTCGTCGCGATTTCCAATTCCGGCGAAAGCGATGAAATCGCCGCCATCATCCCTGCGCTCAAACGCAAAAACATTACCCTCATCTGCATTACCGCCCGCCACGATTCGACCATGGCGAGCCATGCCGACATCCACATCACAGCGTCAGTTTCCAAAGAAGCCTGCCCGCTGGGACTTGCCCCGACCACCAGCACCACCGCTGTTATGGCTTTGGGCGACGCATTGGCAGTTGTCCTTTTGCGCGCACGCGCGTTCACACCCGACGATTTCGCCTTGAGCCACCCCGCCGGCAGTCTCGGCAAACGCCTGCTTCTACGCGTTGCGGACATCATGCACCAAGACGACGCGCTGCCCGCCGTCCGACTCGGCACGCCCTTAAAAGAAGCCATCGTCAGCATGAGCGAAAAAGGCTTGGGTATGCTGGCGGTAACGGACAACAAAGGTCGTCTGAAAGGCGTGTTCACCGACGGCGATTTGCGCCGCCTGTTCCAACAGCGCGACCGCTTTGACGGGTTGACCGTCGATGAAATCATGCATCCCTCCCCCAAAACCATCCCCGCCGAACGCCTCGCTACCGAAGCCCTGAAAGTCATGCAGGCAAACCATGTGAACGGGCTTTTGGTAACCGACGCCGACGGCGTGCTGACCGGCGCGCTGAATATGCACGATTTACTGATGGCGCGGATTGTGTAAAGGCGGGCTAACCGTTTTCAGACGACCTTTATGTTAGAATAGGTCGTCTGAAACCTAGCAATCCGCAAGGAAACACTATGCAAACCTTAGACCCCGAGCTGCAACAGCGCGCGGCGCATATCAAGCTGCTGATATTGGATGTGGACGGCGTTTTGACCGACGGCCGCATCTTTATCCGCGACGACGGCGAAGAAATCAAATCGTTCCACACCCTGGACGGACACGGCTTGAAGATGCTTCAGGCAAGCGGCGTGCAGACTGCGGTTATCACAGGTCGGGACGCGCCCTCCGTCGGCATCCGCGTCAAACAGTTGGGCATAAATTACTACTTCAAAGGCATTTCGGATAAACGCGCCGCCTATGAAGAATTGCGCGCTGAGGCGGGCGTAGAAGAAGCCGAGTGCGCCTTTGTCGGCGACGACGTGGTCGATTTGCCGGTGATGGTGCGCTGCGGATTGCCGGTTGCCGTCCCCGACGCGCATTGGTTTGCGCTGCAACACGCCGCCTATATTACGAAACATGCGGGCGGCGCAGGCGCGGTGCGCGAAGTGTGCGACCTGATTATGCGCGCGAAAGGTACGCTGGGCGCGGCTTTGAACGAGTACATCAAATGAAAGTAAGATGGCGGTACGGAATCGCATTCCCTTTGGTGCTGGCGGTCGCGCTCGGCGGATTGTCGGCATGGCTGGGGCGCATCAGCGAAATCGACATTGAAGAAGTCAAACTCAACCCCAACCAGCCGCAATATACGATGGACGGCATAGACGGGCGGCGGTTTGACGAACAAGGTCGTCTGAAAGAACATCTGAGCGCAAGACGGGCGAAACAGTTTCCCGAAAGCACCGATGTCCATTTCGAGCTGCCGCACCTCGTCTTCTTCCAAGAAGGCAGCCGGCTTTACGACGTCGGCAGCGACGAAGCCGTATACAACACCCAAACCAAACAACTCCTGTTCAAACACAACGTCGTCCTGACCAAAGCCGCCGATGCCAAGCGGCAGGCAGGCGTCGTCAAAACCGATCTCCTACACGTCAACACCGAATCGCAATACGCCCAAACCGACACGCCCGTTACCTTCCAATACGGCGAATCGAGCGGCAACGCCGAAGGTCTGACGTATGACCACAAAAAAGGTTTGTTGAACTTCCCATCCAGAGTGAAAGCCACGATTTATGATACAAAAAATATGTAAGGCATGTGTTTTAACCGCATTTTTCGCCACCGCCCCAGCCTACGCCCTGCAAAGGCGACAGCAAGCAGCCGATACAGATTGAAGCCGACCAAGGCTCGCTCGACCAAAACAACCAAAGTACCACCTTTACCGGCAACGTCATCATCAAACAAGGCACGCTCAACATCCGCGCCGGCAGCGTCAACGTCTCCCGCAACGACAAAGGCGAACAGTTTATGAAAGCCAGCGGCTCGCCCGTCCGCTTCAGCCAGACACTCGACGACAACAAAGGCACGGTTAACGGACAAGCCAACAATGTAACCTACTCCTCCGCCATCAACCTCGTTACCCTGACCGGCAATGCCAAAGTCCAACGCGGCGGCGATGTAGCCGAAGGCGCAGTCATCACCTACAACACCAAAACCGAAGTCTATACCATCAACGGCAGCTCGAAATCAGGCGCCAAATCCGCCGCCAAATCCGGCAGGGTCAGCGTCGTCATCCAGCCGTCCAGCACCCAAAAAACCAAATAACCAATATCTGACAACACAAAAGGTCGTCTGAAAACCAACGCAGCAAAAACCCCAAACAACATTTTCAGACGACCTCCGAACCAAGAGTCATTTATGAGCGAAAACACCAGCCGCCTCGTCGTTCAAAACCTGCAAAAAAGTTTCAAAAAACGCCAAGTCGTCAAAAGCTTCTCCCTCGAAATCGAAAGCGGCGAAGTCATCGGTCTGCTCGGCCCCAACGGCGCAGGCAAAACCACCAGCTTCTACATGATTGTCGGACTCATCGCCGCCGATGCAGGCAGCGTTACCCTCGACGGACAAGAACTGCGCCACCTGCCCATACACGAACGCGCCCGCCTCGGCGTCGGCTACCTGCCCCAAGAAGCCTCGATTTTCCGCAAAATGACCGTCGAACAAAACATCCGCGCCATTTTAGAAATCAGCACCAAAGACAAAAGCCGCATCGATGGCGAAGTCGAAAAACTGCTTGCCGACCTCAACATCGGCCACCTGCGCCACAACCCCGCCCCCTCCCTGTCCGGCGGCGAACGCCGACGCGTCGAAATCGCCCGCGTACTCGCCATGCAGCCGCGCTTCATCCTCTTGGACGAACCCTTCGCCGGCGTTGACCCCATCGCCGTCATCGACATCCAAAAAATCATCGACTTCCTCAAATCGCGCGGCATCGGCGTACTCATTACCGACCACAACGTACGCGAAACCCTCAGCATCTGCGACAGAGCCTACATCATCAGCGACGGCACCGTCCTCGCCTCCGGCAAGCCGGACGACTTGGTCAACAACGAACAAGTCCGCTCCGTCTATCTCGGCGAAAACTTTAAATACTGATTTCAAATACTGACCATGACAAACCGCACAATCAATTGTGCGGTTTTAAAATAACGAAACGTCAGAAAGGTCGTCTGAAAACGTTTTCAGACGACCTTTCGGGTAGGTTGGAGTGAAAACCCAACATTGCAAAAAATTCAACTCTCAACCCAAGCTAAACGTACCTAAAAGGAAAACATCCATGTCCAAACTCACCCTTCTCCTCTTATCCTCCCTCCTCGCCACGTCCGCCATCGCCGACACTCTGCCCGTACAACCTTGGCAAAATATGGGGGAATACGACGGCATCGTTCTCCCAAACGACAAAATCATCACCGGTATGGTTACTGCGACTGCATTCATAAACGAACAAGGTCATATCGAACAAACCGAATGGCAAGGCGAACCCCAAGAATTAGTCAAACTCTCCCAACGCACCGGACTGCCCGCATATGTCGAACCCTATCAAAGCTGCACATACGACGAAACCCAAACACAGCAAATTTGCACCCCATCGGCAAGCCAGAAAGAATTCAGGTTTTTCTATACTTTACCCAAGCACTTGAGAAAAGAAGCATTTACAAAACCTGTTAAAATACAGAGTCCTCCCTATCCTGCTCTTGCTCAAGAAAAGGGAGAAGAAGGCACTGTCATCATAGGCGCATTCGTCCCTCCTACCGGCTCAACGTTTCTCTATACAATAAAAAGTAGCGGTTTTCGAAGACTCGATAAAGCAGCTTATTCCGCAGTACATGCTTCGCTTCCTTTGCACCCTGCGACATACAAAAAACAACCCGTTGCCATCGCATACCAAATCCCCATCAAATTCTCCCTAGAATCCGAACCAAGCACAGACTCGACGAAGGCAGAAAAAACCATTGATTCAACTCAAAAGACAACAAAAAATACAAAAAAACCGAAAAGGAAAAAGGCAAAAAACACCAAAAAATAAACCGGTTTCAGACGACCTTTCGGGTAGCAACTGTCTCTTAGCTAACTTCCCATAGATTTCTTGCCGGACAAATCGGCAATCTTATTTAACAAATCAAGCACCTTATCCGACCCGAAATCATTGTCAGATTGCTTGTCTGCCGATGAATTGTCAGGCAAGTATTGGCTATTGAGCAGGCGATTGCGGATTTGGGTAAAGGTTTCCTGCACATATTCGTTTGCTTTTTCCGGATTGTTGAAACTGACAGCCGCGTGCTGGGAAGCCTCAAGCAAACCGCTATACAGCTCGATTTGGTGTTTCATATTGGAAAAATGGCGGATTTCCCCCAACAGATTTTTCTGATGTCGTAGGCAGGTTGTGCCGATCATCATTAGGGTAATAATGGGGAATGTGTAAAACAGGATATTCAGATTCTTCTCAGCAAAGAATTTAGGATAGCACAAAACGAATCCACTAAAAACCAATAATAAAATTATGGCAAGGGTGAACAAAATGATTCCTAATCGTTTAAACCAACAAGCCGTATTTTCATTATTTTGGATCTGACTATCGGTATTTTTCAAAGCTCCTGAAAGAGATTTTTGGGCCTCTTTAATTCGATTGCTTAATCCTTCTGTTAATTCTTTAATTTTTGAATTTAACTTCTCCTTTATTTTTTCTTTTTCTATTTTTTCTCTCTCAAGCTGAGTTAATAGTTTTGTGATTTCTTCATCATTCCGCACTGTATCAGATTGAGCTTGCTTTAATTTTATTTGTAAATCCTGAATAAATTTTTCTGAAGATTGGAGATTTCTTTGCAAGCTATCTACTAGCAAAGAGGAAGTTTCAAAGGGTGTTTGATCATATAAATCTAAATTAACTGTCTCTAAACCTGTTCCATCTAAATTTGCTTCATCTAAGTTTGCTTCATCGAAACTTGTTCCTTCTATCATTGCTCCACGCAAATTCGCACCACATAAATCTGCCCCATCTAATTTTGTCTCAATTAGACTTGCACCAATCAAATTTGCACCAATTAAACTTGCTCTACATAAATTTGCTTCATCTAAATCTGCTTCATATAAATCTGCTCCATACAATTTTGCCCTACGTAAATTTGCCCTACCTAATTTTATACCAATTAAATCTTTTCCATATAGGTCAGCTCTTTTACCATTTTTCCCACCGCTTTTAATCCATAATTGGTGTTGTTCTAATATAGACGCAAGAGTTTCTTGATCTATTTTGATATTGTTATTTTTCATGACGTACTCCCTTTCATTAAATTTGTGATTTCTTAAAGCTGATAAATAAAAATTGTCGATTCGATAAAATCAGCCCGTAGGTCGGATTCTCGAATCCGACATTTCCAACTTCGGAAACAACAGACGTGTCAAATGTTTTTTGTCGGATACAAGTATCCGACCTACATCTGGATTCCTGCCTGCGCGGGAATGACGGTGGAGGTTTCGACAAAAATTGCTTCTCCCGTTTTCAGACGACTATTTGCCTCGTCGGTGTACATTGTAACGTGGGTCTTGCCCACGACAATGACGGCTAAAAGAGGTCGTCTGAAATTTTGGGCTTGATTCGTGGGCAAAGCTCACGCTACGGGTTTCAGACGATCTACTCTTTTCGATTTTGTGTTTACTCATCTGAAAACTCATCTTCATGCCGCAAGCTGCGGATAAAGGTTTCAAAATCGGGGGCAAGTTCGACTATTTCAAAATCCCATTCTTGTTCGACAAGCACCACTTTCGGCTCTCCGTCTTTTCCACACTCTCGATAGTCCAAGGCAAACAGGGCATGCCCTCCTGACGGGTCGGTGGCCAAATACACGCCGATAGGCGGATATTCCCATTCTTCCAGCCAAAGTTTTTGCCCCATCTCGCCGCACAGACTCCCTTCTTTTTCAAAACCGATTCCCGATACCTCGCAAATTTGCACATGATCTTTTGCCCACGAATTTCTCTGCGTGGTTGGAAAGCAGTTTTTGACAAATATCCCGCCGTTTTGTACTGCCATCAATTCAATAAAACTTTGCGGCAATTTATAGCCTAGCTCACTTTCTACGGCAGCCAAAATTTCAGGGGTAAACGGAGCTTCTTTGTAGTTTTCATCTGCCCAACTATTAGCTTCCCATACGGAGGACAAATCAAAATCTTTAAAAACTTGGGACATAATGTTCTTCCTTATTGATTTCAGCCCGTAGGTCGGATTCCCGAATCCGACATTTCCAACAGCGGTATTTCGGAAACGATAGACGCATCAAATGTTTTTGTCGGATACAAGTATCCGACCTACATCTCTATTTGCCCCTTCGGTGTGCGTTGTAGCGTGGGCTTTGCCCACGAAAATGGCGGGTAAAAGAGGTCGTCTGAAAATTTAATGGGTTTCGTGTGGGCAAAGCCCACGCTACGGGTTTGCGGTGATTTGTAGGTAATAGAACCCACGCTATGCAGCTAATGACTTAATCCCCCTTCGTAACATCCGCTTTATCCGAGTTTCGCCTCCTCCCCGAACACTTCCCGCCACAATTTCCTGACATTGCTGTAATGTGCCAGCAATTCATCGGTTACTTCGGTTTTTTCCGCGTCGCGCAGTTTGGTGTTGTGTTGCTGCTGGCGGTAGAAGCGGTAGGCGGTGCGGCTTTGTTCGGCGAGGGTTTTGTCGATGAGGCCGCAGTCGGCGGCGATGTTCAAGAGGGCGATGTTGCCGTAGTTGTCGAGGAGTTGCGGATATCGGCGGGCGTGGGCAAGTATCAAATATTGGACGATAAATTCGACGTCGACCACGCCGCCGCGCGCGTATTTTACGTTGCTGTCAACCGGCGGATGGGTGGGGAACATTTTTTCGCGCATTTCGATGATTTCGTGTGCCAAGGCGGTTTGGTCGCGCTCGGCGGTGAGGATTTCGGTGCGGATGCGGTCGAAGGCCGTCTGAATTTCGGGTGTGCCGCAGATGAAGCGGGCGCGGGTGAGGGATTGGTGTTCCCACGTCCATGCGTTTTCGCGCTGATATTTTTCGAAGGCGGCGATGCTGTGGGCGAGGAAGCCGGCGTCGCCGTTGGGGCGTAGGCGCAGGTCGGTTTCGTAGAGGCTGCCTGCGCCGGTGGCGGCGGAAAGCCAGTTGGTCAGGCGGCGGGCGAGGCGGCTGTACACGTCGCCTGCGTCGGGATGGGGATCGTCGTAGAGGTAGACGAGGTCGAGGTCGGAGGCGTAGCCGAGTTCTTTGCCGCCGAGTTTGCCGTAGCCGGCGATGGCGAATTGCGGGGTGTCGCGGTGTTTTTTGGGCATGTCTGCCCACGCGCACGGCAGGGCGGCGGCGAGGATGGTGTCGGCGAGGGCGGAGAGTTGGTCGGAGAGGGATTCCACCGTCCACAGTCCGGCGAGGTCTTGGACGGCGAGGCGGAAGACTTGGGCGTGCTGGAAGCGGCGCAGGGTGTCCATTTGCGCTTCGGTGTCGCCGCCGCAGGCTTTGAGGTCGTCTGAAAGGGCGGCGGCAAGGGCTTGCCAGTCGAACGCGGTATCCAAAAGCTGGGCGCTGATGAGTTCGTCCAGCAGAATCGGATATTTGCTCAGATACGCCGCTACCCATGAGCTTTGGCTCATAATCTGCGCCAGTTGTGCCAAGGTTTGCGGATGTTCGTTGAGGAAGGCGAGATAGGCGGAGCGGCGGCTGATGTTTTCGAGGAAGTCAAACAGCCGCATCAGCGTATCGGTCGGATTGTTTTGCTCTGCCGCCGCCTGTCCGAACAGCGGCACAATCGCGTCAAAACGCGGCTGGGCGTGGGCGGAAAGGTGGCGGTATTTATGGCCGTGCCGGATTTGGTCGAGTCTTGCGGCGATGGTTTCGGCATCGAACCCGTGTTCTTTCAGACGGCCTTGCCGCTCTTCTTCGTCAGGCTTGTCCTGCCATGCCCATTGCCATTCGCTGTTGGCTTGCGTTTGCTCTTCGGGTTCGCTCAAAATTTCGTTGAACAACTGATTGACCTTGGCGCGGTGGGCGTTGAGGCCGTCTGAAAAGGCGGCGTAGCTGTCGAAACCCATGCTTTCGGCGAGCAGTTGCTGCTGTTCGGGCGAAGACGGCAGGGTTTGGGTTTGCTGGTCGTCCCAGTATTGCAGTCGGTGTTCGACGTCGCGCAGGAAGCGGTAGGCGGCAAGCAGGGTTTCGACGTTTTCAGACGGCATGATGCCCAGTTCGGCAAGTTTCTTCAGCGTTTCCTGCGTGCCTTTCAGTTGCAGCGCGCGCATTTGTCCGCCGCGTATCATCTGGAAAATCTGGGCGATAAATTCGACTTCGCGGATGCCGCCTGCGCCGAGTTTGATGTTGTCCGCCAGGCCTTTTTTGCTGACTTCGCTGCGGATTTGGCGGTGCAGGTTCCGCATTGCCTCATACGCGCTGTAATCCAGATATTTGCGGAACACAAAAGGGCGCACCAGCGATTTGATGTCGTTCGGATACGGCGTAACCACGCGGCCTTTGCACCACGCGTAGCGTTCCCATTCGCGCCCCTGCGTAATCAGGTATTGCTCCAGCGCGGTTTCGCTCAATACCAGCGCGCCCGAATCGCCGTCCGGCCGCAGCCGCATATCAACGCGGAACACCTGTCCGTCGGCGGTAATGTCGTTCAGCAGCGCAATCAGTTTCTGCCCGACTTTGGTGAAAAATTCCTGATTGCCCCGTTCGCGCCTGCCGTCGGTGTCGCCCGATTCGGGATAGACAAAAATCAAATCGATGTCGGAAGACACGTTCAGCTCATAGCCGCCCGCCTTGCCCATCGCCACCACGCTTAAATGCTGCGGCGATTTCGTATAACGCCCAATTGGCGTGCCGTACATATCCCGATAATAGGCGTAGGCGAAATCCAGCGCAGTATTGACGGCAAAATCGGCAAACAGCGTAATCGTGCGGGTAACTTCGTTCAAATCGCTAATGCGGTTTATATCGCGCACGATAATCTGCGACACGACATAACGGCGCAACTCGCGCAACTGCCGCGCCAATTCTTCATCGTTTTCTTCCGCGCGGATTTGGTCCCAATCGGCAAAGGCTTGGAAATCCGCTTCGGTTAAAACCTTGTCCAGCATGGGCAGGAAAATTTCGGACTTGAGTTTGCCGTTGTCGAGCTGGCGGGCGAGGAACAGGGAGTGGCGGCGGGCGGTGTCGAGGCGGTTGTCGGACATTTCGGGTTCCGTTTGGAAGGATGACGGGAGTGGGATAGTGGATTCACTTTAAATCAGGACAAAGCGAGGCAATGCCGTACTGGTTTAAAGTCAAGCCACTATATCATAGCAATCTTGGAGGTCGTCTGAAACAGCAGAACTCAGGCGTATGAGCGGGTTTGTTTGATGATATGGGAAGTTTGTTATTTGTTCTTGATAGTCAAAAGGTCGTCTGAAAAGTGTTTCAGACGACCTTTTGATGTGTTTAAACGGATTAGCCGGTCAGTTGTTTGGTAATCAGTTTTTTCAGCGGCGGGAAGTTGTTGCTGGCGCGCAATACCAAGCCGCGCAGGATTTTGGCGGGCGCGGTTTCATTGGTAAAGAGTTTGAGCAGCATATTGGTGCCGTGGTAAATCGGTTGGGCATGGAGCATATGCTTGGTGCTGTATTTTTCCAGCAGGCTGGCGGCGCCGATGTCTTGGCCGCGTTGTTCCGCTTCGAGAATCAGTTTTGCCAAGAGGTCCGCGCTGGATAGACCTAAGTTGAAACCATGCGCGGTAACAGGGTGCATGCCTACTGCGGCGTCGCCGATTAAGGCGCTGCGTTTGCCATAGAAGCGTTGGGCAATCATGCCGACCAAGGGGTAGTTGTGAATGGTGCTGACCAATTCCATATCGCCCAAACGGCCTTTGAGTTGCTCTTTGACGCTGGCAGCCAATTCTTCGGGAGACATTTTTTTGATGGTGTCTGCTTTGTCGCTATCGACGGTAATGACTGTGTTAGTCAGGTGTTCTTCCAAGGGCAGCAGGGCGATGGTGCGGCCGTAGTGGAAGCATTCGTAAGCGGTATGCTGGTTGGACAGGGTATGCTTCATGCGGCAGACAAACATGGTGCGGCTGTAATCGTGCATATCGGAGGAAATGCCCAGTTGCCGGCGGGTTTGGGAGAAGCGGCTGTCTGCTGCCAAGAGTAGGCGGCCGCTCAAAACTTCGCCGTTTTCCAAGATGATTTGGGCTTCGTCTTCGGAAGTTTTGACTTCTTTAACGCCCGTACCGGTCAGAATGGTAACGTTTTCCAGTTTGGAGACGACTTCATAAGCGGCTTTGCGGATATTGTGGTTTGAAATCAGATAGCCTAAGCAGTCGGCAGGTTCGCCGCGCGCTTGGGTCGGTTGCGGGAAGTGGAGTTGGTAATCGGACTGCCCGTTCAAAACCTTTGCATCGCGTAAGGGGTAAATTTCGTCTTTCGGAATCAAATCCCACATGCCCAAGCGTTGCATAATTTCGCGGGACAGGTGGGTCAATGCGATTTCACGCCCGTCATAAGGAGGGTTTTGTAAAATTTCTAAAGGGCTTTTTTCAATCAGGGTGATTTTCAAACCGCTGCCGGCCAGTTCTGCGGCAAAACTCAACCCGGCAGGTCCTGCGCCGACGACAAGAATATCGCTGTGTAAGCTCATGAGGCATCCTTTTTGTTAAAGGGGGACGGATAATTTCAGACGACCTTAAGTTTACTGTGTTTGAATGAGATAAGGGTAATCTGCATTGAGTAATTGATTATAGCAAAAGTATCGATTGAGTAATTCAAGTATTTATATCGTGAATGATTTTTTACGCTGCGCTTAATGTAAGTCAATGGCGGCAATGTGTTGCGTATCATGCCATATTTTAAAAACAATAAGTAGCGGCTATATGGGTTTGCTTTTTTCTTACGCCAGAGTATGGGAAGGATAAGATTATCATGAGGGCGAGGGGGTCGTCTGAAATTTTGTAGTATAGTGGATTAACTTTAAATCAGGACAAGGCGAGGCAATGCCGTACTGGTTTAAAGTTAATCCACTATAGCTTGGCTTTTAAGCAGTACAGTGTAGTTTCCTATCGTGTCTGTTGTATCGTGTGTTGCTTTGTTGTTTGCGCTGTTTAAGATTGAATCGGCGATGGCAAAATCATTGCCAACCCATACAAACAAAAAAGCCGTATTCCCTAAGAAATACGGCTTTCTCAATATCACGATAAACTCGGATTATTCTTCAGAACCGGTGTAAGGACGGATGCTGACCGTTTTACGGTTCAGCGCGCCTTTGGTTTTGAATTCAACATAACCGTCAACTTTGGCGAACAAAGTGTGGTCTTTGCCCATGCCTACGTTGTCGCCGGCATGGAATTTGGTACCGCGTTGGCGGACGATGATGGAACCTGCCGGAATCAGTTCGTTGCCGTAGGCTTTTACGCCCAAGCGTTTGGCTTCTGAATCGCGACCGTTGCGGGTGCTACCGCCTGCTTTTTTACTTGCCATTTGTAATACTCCTAAGTTTCAAAAATTAGGCGATTGCCACGATTTCGATTTGGGTGAAATTTTGGCGATGGCCTTGGCGTTTTTGGTAGTGTTTACGGCGGCGCATTTTGAAAATGCGTACTTTCTCGCCGCGACCATGAGCTACTACTTTAGCTGTTACTTTTGCGCCTTCAATGAAAGGAGCGCCAACTTTTACAGATTCGCCGTCAGCAATCATCAAAACTTCGGTCAGTTCGATTTGGCTGTCGAGTTCGGCTGGTATCTGTTCTACTTTCAATTTTTCGCCAACGGCAACTTTATATTGTTTGCCGCCGGTTTTTACGACCGCGTACATACTCAACTCCATGAGAATTATGGTTAATATCCCGCACACCATTGTGCGAAACACGAGATTCTATTGCTATTTGCCTGTTTTGTCAAAGTTTATTTCGTTTGTGGGGGCAGGGTCGTCTGAAAGATGTGTCAAACGGGCTTTGCTGCTATAATCGCGCGTTGGATTGCCGATATTTTTTATGCGGCAATATTATTTCCGCCTTATACCCAACCCATTTATTTATACGGCAAGCCTGCTTCATTTTGCTGACTGAGAATGTGTTATGCTCGAAAACCTGCCTTATTTCCAACGCCATCTGCCTGAAGACCTTTCACGGGTCAATGAGGTGATCAACCAAGCGGTTCAGTCTGATGTTGCGCTGATTTCGCAAATCGGTACTTATATTATCAGTGCCGGCGGTAAGCGTCTGCGTCCGATTATGACGATTTTGGCAGGTAAGTCGGTCGGCTATGATGGAGATAAGCTGTATGCTTTGGCGGCAATGGTGGAATTTATCCACACTTCGACTCTGCTGCATGACGATGTGGTCGATGAAAGCGATTTGCGCCGCGGACGCGAAACGGCGAATAATCTGTTCGGCAACGCGGCGGCGGTGTTGGTCGGCGACTTTTTATATACGCGCGCTTTCCAATTGATGGTTGATTCCGGCAGTATGCGCATTTTGGAAGTCATGGCGGATGCAACCAATATTATTGCCGAAGGCGAGGTCATGCAGCTGATGAACATCGGCAATACCGATATTACCGAAGCGCAATATGTTCAAGTGATTCAATATAAAACGGCCAAATTGTTTGAAGCGGCCGCGCAGGTTGGTGCGATTTTGGGCAATGCGTCCCCCGAGCATGAGCAGGCGTTGAAAGACTACGGCATGTATGTCGGTACGGCGTTCCAAATTATTGATGATGTTTTGGATTATTCGGGTGAAACCGAAGAAATCGGTAAAAACGTCGGCGACGATTTGGCAGAAGGCAAACCGACTTTGCCGCTGATTTATCTGATGCGCAACGGTTCGAAACAAGTGGCGGACGATGTGCGCCACGCTTTGGAAAATGCGGACCGCAGCAGTTTCCAAAAAATACATGATTATGTCGTCCATTCCGATGCGCTGACTTATTCGATTTCCGAAGCACGGAAAGCCGTTGAGCAAGCTGTGGCTTCTTTGGCAGTATTGCCCGATAGCGAAGTCAAGCAGGCGATGATTCAGTTGGCTGAGGAATCATTGGCACGGGTTTCTTAAATCCGATGAATTTCAATTTCGTCCCGATGTTTTTGGTGACGCTGATTTTTCTCGGCGTCGTCAGCAACAACAACTCGATTACAATTTCAGCAGCAATTTTGCTTTTAATGCAGCAGACTGCTTTGTCGCAATATATTCCTTTCGTGGAAAAACACGGCTTGCATTTTGGGATTATTTTGCTGACAATCGGGGTTTTAAGTCCGCTGGTTTCAGGGAAGGTTCAAATTCCGCCGCTGTCGGAGTTTGTCAATTTTAAAATGATTGCCGCCGTATTAATCGGCATCCTTGTCGCCTGGCTGGCAGGGCGCGGCGTACCGCTGATGAGCGAACAGCCTGTTTTGGTAACAGGTCTTTTGATCGGTACGGTTATCGGTGTAGCATTTATGGGTGGCATTCCGGTCGGTCCGCTGATTGCCGCGGGATTATTATCGTTTATTGCAGGAAAAGTTTAACACGCTCGCCATAGTTCAACGGATAGAACGTATGCCTCCTAAGCGTAAAATACAGGTTCGATTCCTGTTGGCGAGGCCATAAAATACAAAGAGGTCGTCTGAAAATTTTCAGACGACCTCTTTGTATTTTCTATGAACGGGAATCGTGAATCGTTCTGTCGGACTGCATCAAGATTCTTGTGCCGGCTGCATCTGCTTTTGAGGATGTTGGGTGTGCAGTGTCGTCAGCTTCTTCGTCAAGATATTCAAAATCACGCCGTAGGCCGGCAGGAAGAAGAGGGTGCAGATGGTGAGTTTGAACAGATAATCGACAAAAGCGATGCCCTGCCAGTTTGCCGCCATAAATTCATCGCTGCTGGCGTAAAAGGCAATGGCGAAAAATACCAATGTATCCAGAGCGTTGCCGATGACGGTTGATGCGGTCGGGGCGATCCACCACGCTTTCAGACGACGTAATTTGTTGAACACGAAAATATCAAGGATTTGTCCGAGTGCGTAAGCGGCAAAGCTGGCTAAGGCGATGCGTCCGACAAAGGTGTTGAATTCGGACAGCGCGCCTAAGCCTGTCCAGCTGCCGTCGTGGAACAAAACGGAAAAGATGTAGGAAAGCAAAAGAGCGGGGAACATGACCCAAAAGATAATCCGCCGTGCCAAGTGCGAACCGAAAATGCGGACGGTCAGGTCGGTGGCAAGGAAGATGAAGGGAAAGGAAAACGCGCCCCAAGTGGTGTGGATGCCGAAAATTTGGAAGGGGAACTGCACCAGATAGTTGCTGGCGGCAATGATGAGGATATGGAAAAGCACCAACCAGAAGAGCGCCTTCTGTTGTTGCGCTGTTGTAAATTCGTACATGGAAATCTTTCGGAAAGGCTTTCAGACGACCTTCTCATGAAAAAGGTCGTCTGAAAATGCGTAAAAGGGGATGGATTATTGGCTGTCGTGTTCGAACAGGCGTTTTCGTGCCAGTGTTTCAAACTCGGTACCTGCTTTGCCGTAATTGGCAAAAGGATGAATGGCGATGCCGCCGCGCGGTGTGAATTCGCCGAAAACTTCGATGTATTTCGGATCAATCAGGGCGATCAGGTCTTTCATGATGATGTTGACGCAGTCTTCATGGAAATCGCCGTGGTTGCGGAAGCTGAAGAGGTAGAGTTTCAGGGATTTGCTTTCCACCATCTTGATATGCGGGATGTAGCGGATGTAGATGGTGGCAAAGTCGGGCTGCCCGGTCATGGGGCAGAGGCTGGTGAATTCGGGGCAGACGAATTTAACGAAATAATCGTTGTCGGGATGTTTGTTGTTGAATGCTTCAAGAATTTCGGGAGCGTAGCCGGTCGGATATTGGGTTTTTTGATTGCCCAAAAGAGAGATGCCTTGCAGCTCTTCGGTATTGCGGGACATGAGGATTTCCTTAGTTTTTTAATGTGGGAGGTTTTCGAACCACGAAAGGCGGATTGTAATATAAGGGGAACTATGTGTGTGATTTTTTTGATAATTATTTAGCGGTTGAACGTTGGGTTGGAAATGCAAAAAAAATGATAGGTGGGCGCGGATGTTTTGATGTGGCGGTAATGCCTTTGCAAAGCAATGCGGATTGAATTTAAACTGATTTTTAAATTTATGATTTTTCTAGTTAATTTTTCCGCATTAATCGTAAAAGTTAAAATTTTTTTGAAGTGTTTTCAGTAGTATCTCAAAAGTCATGTTTTAAGTTATAGAACTAAGGAGAAGCGTCATCTCTCTAATAAATTATGGGGTTTTCAATATAAACAATAAATTAAGTTGTCGGTAACCACAAATCTATCCTTTCTGAATATTGATTTTGTAGAGTAAGAATTCGGAATTACATACAAATTAGATGACTTATGCATAAAAAACGCCACTTGTTATCTTCTTGGACCGATTGTCAGATTTTCATTCGGAAAATAATCAGTTGAATTAGTATAGCGGCATTGAATAAGTATTTGGTATTTTGAGGCAAATGAGATTGTCATTATTTGTTCTGATTTGCAGCAGAAACAGCCAATAAATTTAAGAAGAGGATATTTATAATGAGTTTTTCACAAACCGACTTGGTCAACGCGCTGCGCCAACTTTCCGACCGCCTGCCTGAATTTTCAGAACAACAGGTAAGAACAGGGCGTCTGTTACGGGTAACAACCGAACGTCTAAGCAGTCATCTCAATGAAAATTTAAAAACTTTCGGTATCAACGAGAATTTATGGTTCGCTTTGATGGCGGTTTACGTCAGCCCTAAAAGCGAAATCCTTCCTTCGCGTTTGAGCGACTTGATGGATTTGACGCGTACCAGTGCGACCCGTCTTTCCGATGAGATGGTAGAACGGGGATGGGTAGGTCGTCATATCAACCAGCAAGACCGCCGCCAGATTGTGTTAAAATTGACACAGGAAGGTGAGTCTTTTATCCAACAAGTATGGCCGCAGATTTCCAGTAAGAGCGGTGAAGCTTGGGAAGATTTTACCAATGAGGATTATACCCAGTTGCAAAATCTGTTGGGCAAGCTGTTGAACCGTTTGGACAGCTGATCTGATGCAGTAAGAATTGTGGCAGGGATAAAAGTAAAAAAACGGAGTCTGCCATGAAATCAAATATTGCCAAACGGGGCATCTGCATTATCGCAGTATCTGTACTTGCAGCTTGTGCGCAGTTTGGTAAACAAGCACCGTTGGAAGAACCAACGGTGTATTCTTTGCCCGATGGTAAGTCGGCATCCCTCATTCAAGACGGATGGTGGTTGCAATTAAAAGATAACAAACTGAATCAACTGGTTGCACAAGCTATCCAGACATCAACGGATTTGCGTATTGCCAAGGCGCGTTTCGAGCAAGCACAAGCGCAGCTGGGAATAACCGAAGCCGCCGGCAAAACGCAAATCGGTATGTCCGCGCGCGGGGTCGGGATGTATGTTGCACCCAAGCCCGCATCTTCCCGTATTGATACCGACCATACATTATTGTTGGCAAACGCGGCAGTACAGGGAAGTTGGACATTCGACTTTTGGGGAAAAAACCGTGAGCAGATTGCAGCGGTTTTGGGACGCCGTCAGGCAATTTTGTATGAAGCCCATCAGGCACGGATTGAGCTGGCGAATGCGGTAGCCAAGCAATATTTTATTTGGCAGGCTTTGAGCGAGCGTCAGGCTCTTGTGCAGGAACGTATCAATCTGTCAGAGAAAATGCAGCAATTGGTCTCACGCAGAATCCATGCAAACCTGATGCCCGCACAATCATTGTACCCGCTTGAATTGGCAAGTCAGCAACTTCAGTTGGAAAAAACGTCATTGGAACAACAGATTGCCAAAGTCCGACATGCTTTGGCAGTATTGAGCGGTAACGTGCCGGGAGCACTTTCCGAACAAGAACCCGGTAGGATGGGCGTGGTTCCTGTTGTGCCTGTGAATAGAATCCATGCGGATTTGTTAGCAGCCCGACCGGATATCGCGGCACAAAAATCATTATTGGAATCTAAGCTGCATACGGTTAAATCCACCGAAGCAGAGTTTTATCCCAATATTGAGTTAAAAGCCTTGGCGGGTCTTGGACATATTGATGCGTTCAATGTGGTAAGGGGTAAAACATCAGGCATGCTGGGTATTGTTCCTGCTATCAATCTTCCTATTTTTACGTCTGGGGCATTACAGTCAAAATTGGCAGGCAAACGCGCAGAATATAATGAGCAGGTGGCCGTGTACGATCAAACGGTTTTGAATGCAATGCGTTCTGCTGCGGATGCTGTTGTAGATTACCAAAGCCTACAAAGCAAACAGTCTACTTGGGATAAAATGCTGAAAATATCCGAGAAGTCGGTTAAAAATGCTCAGGGTAGAGTGAGGGCAGGATTGGATAATGGTCTTAGCGCATTACAAAAACAAGATGATATGTTGCAAGTGAAAATGCAATTGGTGCAGTATCAATCTGAACGGTTGATTGCATGGAGCAATCTGAATGCCCAGTTGGGCGGTGGGTTTAAAACGCAATAGAAGGTTTTCAGACGACCCCTTTCCTTTTAATCAAGTCAATTGGCGATATTTTGGATATGCATTTAACGTTTAAATGTATGTATTCAGAATGTCGCCAATTGCTTTTTGGTTGTCAGGAATCGGTATTGCTTGGATGACTTCGAAATGATTGTTTGCGCCTAATGGTAAAAGGGGATATCCAAATGGTTTTTAAATATGATTGTTACTTGATTGAGTAACGATGCAGCTATAGAATGCACCTCTGTATGTATTTTTCAGTATTGTCTATTCTATTAAAATCAAAGAGATATTAGTGGGATGGGGTGCATAAGGAAAATAGTCTGTAATTACCCAGGTTAAAATGAAATCATGGATGCGAATCTAGAAAATAATGAACAATTACGCAATTCAGGGACAAAAAGTTCAAGGGTGGGGCGTAAACGCGGGCGTAATCTGGCAGTTATTACACTGCTTTTTATTTTGATTGCAGTCGGTGTGGCTCTTGCGTATTTCTTATTCTGGCAATACGAGGAAGAGACAGAAGATGCCTATGTTGCGGGTCATCTGGTGCAAATTACCCCTCAGGTCACCGGTACGGTAAGGAAGGTGATGTATGACGATACTGATGTGGTCAAAAAAGGGGATGTCTTGGTTGCGTTGGATGACAGCGACTTCCAGCTGGCTTACGAGCGTGCTCAAAATGAATTGATTCAGGCAATTCGTCAGAATAAACAACAAACTGCGGTTAACTCAAAAGCAAAAGCGCAGGTTCTTTTGCGAAAAGCCGAATTAGCAAAGGCTCAGGCAGATTTACGCCGACGTGAAGCTTTATCGGGAACGGATGCGATTTCAGGTGAAGAGTTGAGTCATGCCCGTGCTGCGGTGGTTCAGGCGCAAGCGGCTTTGAAGGCAGTGGAAGCGGAAGAGACTTCTGCACAAGCAGTTTTAGGTAATAATATCCCTCTGCGGCAACAACCTGCGGTGCAAACAGCCATCAGCCATATTAAGGATGCATGGCTGAATCTGCAACGCACCCAAATTCGCGCACCGATGAATGGACAGATTGCCAAACGAAATGTTCAAGTTGGGCAGCGTATTGCCCAAGGTTCTCCAATGATGGCTGTGGTTCCTTTGAGCAATCTTTGGGTGGATGCTAACTTTAAAGAATCGCAACTGCGTCAAATGAAAATTGGTCAACCTGTTGAAATGACTGCTGATTTATATGGAAATAAAGTGGTCTATCATGGCAGGGTGATGGGTTTGTCAGCGGGTACGGGCAGTGCATTTTCCCTTTTGCCGCCGCAAAATGCGACGGGGAACTGGATTAAGGTTGTGCAACGTGTTCCGGTCCGCATCAGTTTGGATGCGAAAGAGTTGCAGGCTAATCCGCTTCGTGTCGGTTTATCTATGAAGGTAAAAGTTGATATTTCAGGTGCCGGCTCAGGGAAAAACATGACGGCTGCCGCTGATAAAAATGTAGCATCCCCGGAAACTGAAGGCGTAGATTGGGCTGCCGCCGATGCGTTGATCGATAAGATTTTTGAGAAATACGCTAAGTAAAAATGTTTTCAGACGACCTTTCATGCGTTGAATTGCTGAATTTGGGAATTTGATAGCGAATAGATATCGAAGCGCATGAGGAAGCAAATTTGTGATGGATTAAATGTAAGGCAGAACTTTGTTTTTGGCTTGCGATGATGTGAATATTCATCAAAGAGGTCGTCTGAAAAGGGATGTGTATCTAAGCGCAATCACTGTGCAATATATTGAATGAATAATAGCGAAGAAATATGAATTATCCGCCATTGCAGGGTGTTAGGCTGGTGCTGGTTACGTTGGCACTCAGCCTTGCCGTTTTTATGGAAGTCTTGGATACCACGATTGCCAACGTTGCAGTACCGGTAATTGCCGGGGACTTGGGGGCGGCGACTACTCAGGGTACTTGGGTTATTACGTCATTTGCTGTGGCGAATGCGATTTCAGTGCCGCTAACCGGATTTATGGCAAAACGGTTTGGCGAAGTAAAACTGTTTATCGCCTCCGTAGTGGGATTTGTTTTGCTGTCGTGGTTGTGCGGCATTGCACCCAATCTTCAGGCTTTGGTGATCTTCAGGGTGTTACAAGGCTTTGTAGCCGGACCGTTGATTCCGCTGTCGCAAAGTTTGCTCATGGCGTCGTATCCTCCTGAAAAACGAACATTGGCTTTGGCATTGTGGGCAATGACCGTTGTCGTCGCGCCTGTTTTAGGTCCTATTCTCGGCGGTTGGATTTCGGATAATTGGCATTGGGGTTGGATTTTCTTCATCAACATCCCTATTGGTATTATTTCTGCACTTATTGTGTGGCAGCAATTGAGGGATAGGGAAACAGAAGTGGTTAAGACGCCGATAGATTACATCGGTTTGGTCTTGATGGTGGTTGGCGTCGGTGCGCTGCAAATGATGCTTGATAGAGGTAAAGAGTTGGACTGGTTTGCCTCTGGAGAGATTATTGTGTTAGGCATCGTTGCATTGGTATGTCTGACGTATTTTGTGGTTTGGGAGCTTGGCGAGAAATACCCGATTGTCGATTTTTCTTTGTTTAGCAACAGAAATTTTACGATAGGCGTATTGGCGACCTCATTGGGCTTTATGGTTTACATGGGTACGCTCACGCTGTTGCCGCTGGTGTTGCAGTCTAATCTTGGTTATACCGCAACATGGGCGGGTTTGGCGGCTGCGCCGGTGGGCTTTCTTCCTATCTTGTTGTCCCCGATTATAGGTAGATTCGGAAACCGCATTGATATGCGTCTTCTTGTTACCGCAAGTTTCTTGACGTTTGCTTTTACTTTCTATTGGCGCACTGATTTTTATGCCGGAATGAATATGAGCAATGTTGTTTGGCCCCAATTCTGGCAAGGCTTGGGTGTGTCCATGTTTTTCCTTCCGTTGACCAGCATTACATTGTCCCATATTAAATCCGATCAAATTGCATCAGCAAGTAGCCTGTCTAATTTCTTGCGCGTCTTCATGGGTGGTGTGGGTGTATCCATAGTCAGTACCATGTGGGAGCGTAGAGAAGCTTTGCATCATACGCAACTGAGTGAACAGATTAATCCATATTCGAGTTTGACTGTTCAAACAGTTCATGAAATGACGAATCGGGGGCTGAGTGAACAGCAGGTTTTGAAAAATATTTCCGATGCCATTACGCAGCAAGGCTTCATTATGGGATCAAATGAGATTTTTCTGGCTGGCAGTATCTTGTTCATCGTCATGATTTCCATAATTTGGTTTGCCAAGCCGCCGTTTAATGGGAGTTCATCAGCAGGGCATTAAATATCACAAAGGTCGTCTGAAAATTTTCAGACGACCTTTGCTGTTGTAGAAGATAGTTAAGGTTAACCTGATTACTTACAGGTTTAGTTTGTCCAGATGGCGAGCAAGAGATTGAACAATTTCTTCTGCTACCTGTAATTTCTCTTTCTCAGGGAAAGATAGTTCCTCGTCATCCGTAATAATAGTAATCTGATTGGTAGATTTTCCCATTGCCTGAGAAACGTCATTGGCAATCAGCATCGGAATGCCTTTGCGTAAACGTTTTGCTCGAGCATATTCCAAAACTTTTTCACTTTCTGCTGCAAATCCAATACAAAAAGGAGGTTTGGGTAAGGCTGCTACAGATGCCAAAATATCAGGATTGGCTTCCAATTCAAGGGTCGGGGTATCTTTTGAATTTTCTTTTTTCAATTTGTGCGGGCTGCTGTTTTTTACCTTATAGTCAGCCACAGCGGCTACGGAAATAAAAACATCCTGATCTTCAATATATTTATGAACGGCATCGTACATTTCTTTGGCGCTAATAGCCTGTTCCATATGATAGAGACCGGTCGGCAGGGGAGTTTGTAACTGTCCATAAATTAACGTAACTTGTGCGCCGGCCATTCTGCATGCGCGGGCTAGGGCAATGCCCATTTGACCGCTGGAAATATTCGTAATCCCACGGACCGGGTCAATCATTTCCAGAGTTGCACCGGCAGTGATTAAGATTTTTTTGCCGGCAAGTATTTTCGGCGTCCATAAATCATGAATCAAATCGGCAAGTTCAACAGCTTCAGGCATTCTCCCTATCCCGATTTCACCGCAAGCCTGTTCGCCATAGGATGGCTGAAAAACCGTGATGTCGTCTGAAATCAGTTGTTGGATATTCCTCTGATTGGCAGGATTGTTCCACATCTCCACATTCATCGCCGGAGCGACTGCCATGGAGCATTTTCGTGCTGCTGCCAAATTGGTCAGCAGATTATCAGCAATACCGTTGGCAATCTTGGCAACCGTATTGGCAGTAGCGGGAGCAATTAAAAAAACATCCGCTTCTCGGGTTAAATCAATATGACTCATTCCTCTAGTTGAGTGGCCATCGTGCGTATCGACTAGAACAGGATTTCCGCTTAATGCTTGAAACGTAAGGGGGGTAACGAATTCAGTAGCAGCACGACTCATTGCCACCGTTACAGAATGTCCTTGTTTTTTTAGTAATCGGACCAACTCACATGATTTATAAGCCGCAATACCACCGCTTATCCCTAAAAGAATGTGTTTACTCATTACAGCAACTCAATCCAATTTGAATCAAATAAGTCATAATACTAACATGGATACTGTTTAAAAAAGTAACAGGGATTGATGGGTAAGAGGCTTTAAGTTGTGAGTTGAAGCTCGGTATGTTTGAAATTGTTTCGGATGTTTATGATAAAGGTCGTCTGAAAGGGATTTCAGACGAC
>NZ_KV838099.1:0-1736 GCF_001838645.1 Neisseria sp. HMSC70E02
AGGATTGGCGGGCAGTCATGGCGTTGATTTTAAAGATGACAATGAGGTTCGTATAGTAACTTGAATGTCATTAACGGTAAAGCAAATGGGATAAACGGTAGAAAGGCCGTCTGAATGGAGGTTTTTCAGACGACCTTGATAGAAGTTTGGTTTCTAACTCAATCTACGTTTTTCTAATTTAAGATAATCCGAATCATGATAGTAAGCTTTTTAGCCACTCAATGAACCGATCAAACCAACTTCCTTTATTTTCCTTTAAAGATTTCTGTTCAGTTTGAATAGCAACTCTATCTACACATTCACCTCTAATATAATCTTGAACCCTAAAATGACCATTTTGATCTTTTTTAAGGCAAATTGTATCTCCAAAACCAGTGAAATTCGGCTCTATCCTTAATTGTTCATTTTTATTTGGATCAGGACGCAGCCTAATTGCATAAACTTGCCTATCTTCTAATTTTAGATTTGGAAAGTTTGAAGAATTCAACATAATACATTTTTCTTTAGTCGGGTAATTTTCTTCAAATGTTGCCTCATAGAGCATGCTATCCATACTTTCTGAAAAAACTTGAGATATATCTATGAAATACGCACCAATCAAGCCGGTTTTTTCAATATAAAGGCAAGGATTATTATCTATCATCCTGATGCTAACTACACCATCTGCATTAGGGGCTTTGGAAAAAGCATTGCAATTAAATGTAAATAACAAAATTGACAATGCAGAAAATAGTTTTATGTACATAGAAATTCCAAGTAAGCAAAACAGCTATTGTAACGAATACGAAGCAAAGGTCGTCTGAAAATTTTCAGACGACCTTTGTGAAAGTTGGATTTCCACTTCAAACTACGCCTGTTATGTAAATAATGCGGTGTTTTCTTACATCTTTTTTCTTTAGTATTTTTATCCTGATTTAAACCTAAACCAATATACCCGCTAGTCATAGTCGAAAGGTTCGAATTCTTCGTCCAGCCGTTCACATGAGATGAACCGTTGTTCGGCGGCGCTGGTTTCTTCATCGCTCAACATGAACAATCCGCCCCATTGGTCTTTTTGATAGGGTTTTTGATAGGTTTGTCGGAGGAATTCATATTGTTCGGCGGAGAGGTAGGGGCGGTGGCTTTCCAATTGGGCAAACAGTTGCCTGCGGTAGTCTTCGGGAGAGGTATCTTCTTCGGGGAAATAGTCCGCTTGGGCTTGGAGCAGCCTGCGGAAGATGAAGTCTGCTAAGTTTGCGGCTTCTACTACGCTGAAGTCGTCGTCGTGATACAGACGTGTGATACATGGTTCGCCTTCTTGGCGGTAGTCGAATGCGTAGTAATCGCCATTGCCAGCTCCGGCAAAGGCGATGAGTTTGCCACGGTATTCGGGTTTCAAACTCATCCATTCACTGTCGTCGCATAGCTGTTCGTTGATTCCCTGCAATTCGTCGGCGTGAGGCAGTTCAAATTCCGAGCCGACCAGCAGTAAAGGCGGATATTCGAGCAACTTGGGAAAGGTTTCGCTATACCATTTGCTACCCAATTCGCCCCAGTCCAACATACCGTCGGCAGCGAGGCGTTTGTATAGGTTGGGCAGGGAGATGCCGTATTGCGTTTCGGTTTGGCTGATGAAATCCTGATAATTCATGATGTTTCCTTTGCTAGATTTTGGTTTTGAACTCTATTGAAACTGCGTTTTCAGACGACCTCTTCCCTTTCCATTTTATAGTGGATTAAATTTAAATCAGGACAAG
>NZ_KV838099.1:1836-3915 GCF_001838645.1 Neisseria sp. HMSC70E02
CAACGCCGTACTGGTTTAAAGTTAATCCACTTTACCGCCTGCCGTTTAAATAAGGCCTTGCCTGAAGGATGACGAGTTTGCCGCCTGCGAAAGCCCATTCGATGTCTTGTTCGCCGTTGCCGAAAAGCTGTTTGATTTGCTGTCCTGCTTGGTCGAGGAGGCGGATTTGGTCGTGATTCATGACGTTGCCGCCGGTGATCGGTACTTCCCTGACGCCGCCGTTTTCATCCAGTTGCAGCGCGGTGGTTTCGTTGGAGGAGCTGAGGCGTTGTACGGCGTCGTTGCGGCGGTTGTAAACGGCTTGTTCCGCCACCCGTTTTCCTTCGACCACGCGAATGCCCAGACCGCGTTTGGCGGCGATGTAGGAAGTGTTTTTCTGCGCGGTATCGTAGGGATTGACGGTAACGAGTACGCCGGAGAGGTCGGCATTGATGCTTTGTTGGACGAAGACGCTCATTTTCACGCTGTCGTGCGGCAGTCCGGCGATGCGGCGGGCTTCGTACGCGCTGTAATTGAAGACGGAAGCCCAAGACTGTTTCACTGCTTCCGCCAGCGCGTTTTCGCCGGTTACGTTCGGCACGGTGGTGTACAGTCCTGCGCCGCTGAAATTCGGCAGGTCTTCGGAATTGGACGAGCTGCGGACGAACACGCCTTTGCTGTTTAACTGGCTGCGCCATTGTTCCGCCCATGTGCGTTTCCATTCGGACGGGATTTCGGCATCGGTGATTTTTTTCTGCAAGGCGAGCAGGGCGGTGCGGCGTTTGCGGTTGTCGCCGCCGCTTTGTGTTTCAATTTGCGCCAGTGTTGCCGCGTTGATGCCGAGTTTGTCCATCATGGCGCGGTAGTAGGCGAAGGGGATGCAGAATCCGTCGGGGACGTTGCTGCCTGCTATATGGGCGCGGATATGGCCGAGGTTGGCGGCTTTGCTGCCGCAGTAACGGCTGTCTTCACGGCGCAAGTTGGCAAGCGGCCGCAGGCTGTAATCGGCAGTGTCTGGCTGCGGCAGGTAGAGGTCGTCTGAAAAGGTTTTGGCGGCTGTGTTTCGGTTGGTTTGGGCGACCCGGTATTGTTTTGCGTCTGCTGCCAATTCGATACGGCGGCCGATATAGGGCGCGAGGATTTTTTCTGCGTCTTTGAGGTAGATGTTGGGAATGCCCCAGCCGCGCGCCAAGACGTTCACATGCGACAACGCGGTGGACGGTTTTTCGCTGATGATGCCTGCTACGGGCGGCAACACCAGCGGCACTTCTTTCAAGATGATGATGTCGTCCGCACCGACATCGTAAAGGTCGTCTTCCTGAGTGATGACGCGCAATGTGCCTACCGCTTTCCCCCTATGCAACGGCAGATAAGGGAAATTCTGTATCAGGCTTTCTTGGGTTACAAAGGGGACTTTGCTTTGCGCAGCAACGGTTTCCTGCCACAGGGAATTGGTTTTGTAGCGCAGCGGGGCGAAGAAACTGTCTTTCAGACGACCTTCTGCCAATTTCAGCAATTCGGGCGTGATTTTGTCGCCTTCCCAAAATTCGTAAACGTATTCTTGAGTGCTGTTCTGCCAACTGATGGTGCCGAACAGGAAGCGGCGGTTCGGGCTGCGGTATTGTTCGAACAATTCTTTGCGCGTCGGCATCGGCTTCAAAATCTCGGCGAGATAGGTTTCGTGCAGGCGGTATTTCGGCGTGTTGATGTAGTCGGTGCGGTTGTTGTCTTCGCGGTCGATAAGGAAGAGGATATGCGGGATTTCGTATTCGCTGTCTTGTTCGTAAACGCGCGAAAGCAGGTCGAAATCGGCGCGGCTGCGGATGGCGGGCAGCGCGGGGGTCTGCGTTTTGACCGGCGTGGCGGCTTGGCGTTTGTCGGACTCAAAATAAGAAGGCTTGCGCGCAGTCGGCGCGGCGGTATCGGCGACTTCGGCATTGGGATGACAGGCGGCGAGCAGGAACAATAGGGAGAGGCAGACGCTGGTTTTCATGATAATGGCAACGAGAAAAAACGGATTGTAGCAAGAAAAGGTCGTCTGAAAATCAAGCCTGACTCTTTTTTCAGTTTGTATAGTGGATTAAATTTAAATCAGGACAA
>NZ_KV838099.1:4015-5445 GCF_001838645.1 Neisseria sp. HMSC70E02
AACGCCGTACTGGTTTAAAGTTAAGCCACTATACTGCTAGAATCCCGACTTCATTTCCAGCCTGTCGTTTTCAGACGACCCACTACATTTCTTCGAACAAGCAGGATACAAAACATGAATAAAACCGGATTATTTCTCTCCTTGGCGTTCTTCGCCGCCACCCCGCCTTCCACGGCGGAAACCTCACACTCATCCGGCAAAGGGCGGACACAGGTCAAAAATACGGAAATCACGCAGCAGCATACAAAACAAACGGACGGCAAGCCACTTGCCGACGGCTTCGGCAGCCTGTCGCACCAAGATGCGCGCGTACGCGAAATCCTGAGTTTGGTTGCACCTGACGCAGACGTGGAAAAACTGAATATGATGTCGCTGCGGCCTTGGAAAAACGGTCTCCAAGTCGCGCTGGTGTGCCTGAACAAACATCCGCTTGGCGATGTTTACCGCGAAAACCCGAATCACTACGCGCAATGCGGAGCCGACTCGGGCAACCCCGTCGCTCAAATGACCCTTGCCGTGCTGACAAAGGATACCGATGGTAAATTCGCCCTTGCCGCCACGCCTTATACCGAACGTTATGATTATGAAGAAAAAGACGAATTTTATCCGTCCCCCAAACCCGCTATGGAAAGGAAGCGGCAGTTTGTCGTACAAATCCCCGATGGCGGTTTGCAAATCGGGCTGCCCGCCCGTCTCGATTTTGCCGCTTATCGCCTGAACGATAAAACCGATGCCTTCGGCCTGCGCTTGCAGAACACGGTCGGTTATGCAGGAGGCGGCAGCTTGGAAGAGTTTATGGTGCTGTTTGCCATTATTGAAGGTCGTCTGAAACCCGTTTTGAACGTTAATACCTTTACGCTTGAAAACATTGCCGGCAGCTGGAATAAGGACGGCACACGCCGACATGATGTATATACCGACACATACATCCTGAAAATGTCGCCGCAGCAGCATCATGGATTTTACGACATCATTTGGCAAGCGAAGGGCATGAAAAACGGCGAACGGAAAATCTACCGCTGGGATGCGGAAAAACAGGAGTACGGCAGTTTGGAATAGTAGCGTTGCCGGTTGCCATACAGGATGGCGTATTGGCGGCAGGCATCATGCGAAAGCAGTTGGTACGGTGTTTTGCCTGATTGGGAATCCAATCTCTTTCGGTTTTGAGGTACGCTGCTGCTTGCATAGTGGATTAACTAAATCAGGACAAGGCGACGAAGCCGCAGACATACAGATAGTACGGCACCGATTCACTTGGTGCTTCAGCACCTTAGAGAATCGTTTTCTTTGAGCTAAGCGAGGTAACGCCGTCCTGGTTTAAAGTTAATCCACTATATAATCCGTCCGTCATGATGGGAATAACAACAAAAGGTCGTCTGAAAACCCTGTTCGAGGTGTGAACTGCACCCCAAAAGTTGGACATCCCCTCC
>NZ_KV838100.1:0-7175 GCF_001838645.1 Neisseria sp. HMSC70E02
TGCCGCCTAAAAGGCGGCCCGGATGCCTGATTATCGGGTATCCGGGGAGGATTAAGGGGGTATTTGGGTAAAATCAGGAGCAATTAGGGGCGGAAATAGACGAAAACCTGTTTTTGGGTTTCGGTTGTTGGAGGAAAAGAAATTTTGCAAAGGTCTCTGCCTTTTGCGTTGAAGTTTTCCAACCCCCGCCCGATACGTTTTTTGTTATAATCATCCCGATTCCTGTTTATATATATTTCAGAAGGGTTGTTTCTATATTATAAAAAAATGTAAATTGTATAATCGCTCAAAATCAATTAGTTGATTTTAATATTTCAATTTATCGCATAAATATGTAAAAATAAAGTGAAAAAGACCAAATTTTAGATCTTATTTTTTACACGGCGTTATAATCTCGCGCACATTTTGTCACTATTTCGCTATCGTTTTGTCATCGCGCAATGACAAAATGGCTGCAAAGCGATATGCCAATCAACATCAAAACGCTCCATAGCAGCTCTGAACAGCAATTTGATAAAAGCATAAGGAATATCGCAAATACTTTACCGCCAAATTCCTTCCTATACACCGAGATCTTTGCAAAATCCCCCTAAACTCCCACCAAGACATTTAGAGGATTTTCCATCGCTTCCCACTATTGAAGTTGGATCAAGTGATTGATTGGCAACCGATCGAACAGTACCTGAATCGTCAAAGAACCCGCTACCTTAGAGACCATCGTGGCCGTCCCGCCTATCCACTGCTGTCCATGTTCAAAGCCGTCCTGCTCGGACAATGGCACAGCCTCTCCGATCCCGAACTCGAACACAGCCTCATCACCCGCATCGATTTCAACCTGTTTTGCTGTTTTGACGAACTGAGCATCCCCGATTACAGCACCTTATGCCGTTACCGAAACCGACGGCGCAAGACGACACCCTGTCCGAATTGCCGGAACTGATTAACTGCCAACTGACCGAAAAAGGCCTAAAAATAGAGAAAGCATCCGCCGCCGTCATTGACGCCACCATTATTCAGACCGCCGGCAGCAAACAGCGTCAGGCCATAGAAGTCGACGAGGAAGGACAAGTCAGCGGCCAAACCACACCGAGTAAGGATAAAGATGCCCGCTGGACAAAGAAAAACGGCCTCTACAAACTCGGTTACAAACAACATACCCGCACCGATTCTGAAATCGCTTTCAGACGGCATTTCCGTATCAAGTGCGGTCGTTTTACAACCAGTTTTTTAGCAGCCCGCGAACAAATCGTTCAGCCCTTCGGCGATGGTCGGGTGGGTGAAGATTTGGTTTTTGATGTAGGTGGCGGGGATGCGGTGATCGATCGCCATTTTGAACAGGTTGATAATCTCGTGCGCTTCGGCGCAGAACAGGGTTACACCGAGAATTTCGCCGCTGTGCGCGTCCACCACGGCTTTGAGCAGGCCGTCGGTTTGGTTGAGGATTTTGGCTTTCGGAATTGCGTCGGCTTTCAGTTTCAACACTTTCACCTCGCGCCCCGATTGCTGCGCGGCGGTTTCGGTTAAGCCGATATGAGCGAGCGGCGGCTCGGTAAAGGTGGCGGTCGGGAACGGGGTGCGGTCGGCGCGGTTGCGTTTGCCGTCGCCGAAAAGCTGTTCGCGCACGATGCGGTAGTCGTCGAGCGAGATGTAGGTGAACATCGGGCTGCCCGCCACGTCGCCCATCGCCCAGATGTGGTTTTTGCCTTGCACGCGCAGATGGTCGTCAACGAGGATGAAGCCGCGCTGGTCGGTTTTGATGCCCGCGTTTGTCAGGCCCAATCCTTGCGTGTTCGGCACGCGCCCCACGCCCACCAACACCGCGTCGGCGGTAAATTCGCCTTGCGACGTGATGACGCTGGTGTCCGCCGTATTGTCGCGGAACGCTTCAATCTTCACGCCTTGCAACACCTTGATGCCTTTGCTGTTTAATACGCGCAGCATTTCTTCGGCGATGTCGCGATCTTCACGCGGCAGGAAGCGGTCGCCGCCGTCGAGAATGGTGATTTCGCTGCCGAAAGCGTGGAACATAAAGGCAAATTCCAAGCCGATGTAGCCACCGCCGATGATGACGAGGCGGCGCGGGCGTTCGTTCAGCGCGAGCACACCGGTGCTGTCCAGTACGCGCGGGCTGTCTTCGCCCGCCACACCCAGGCGGCGCGGGGTGGCACCGGTGTTGATGAAAATGCGTTCGGCGGTAAGGGTTTGCTCGCCGCCGTCTGGGTCAGTCAGTTTGACCGTGCGATCGTCGAGAAACTCGGCGCGCGCGTTGAGCACGGTTACGCCGTCCAGATTGTCCAGTTTGGCGAAATTGGCGGCGCGCAATTTCGGAATCAGGGTGTTTTTCGCGTTCATCGCCGCCGCAAACACTGCCGCTTTGTCGGCGTTATGCCCGCGCTGCTCGCTCTCGACAATCAGTTTTTTGCTGGGAATACAGCCGATGTTGATGCAAGTGCCGCCGTACATCTGCGCCGACTGTTCCACCAGCACGACCTGCTGCCCGTGTTTCGCCAAATCTGCCGCCAGCGTTTTGCCCGCTTTGCCAAAGCCGATAATAAGATTTTGTGTGTGCATAATTTGTCTCTGTGAAATGATGGATTGCGCGCCAATTATAGACCTTATCGATTTATTTTTACATGAGACCTTTGCAAAATCCCCCAAAATCCCACCAAGACATTTAGGGGATTTTGGGGGATTTTGCAAAGGTCTCAGGCCGTCTGAAACCCGGAATTAGGTTTTCAGACGGCCTTTTTTGTTTTTCAGGCAGCTTTTTTGGAATGGCCGGCGGCATCTCAGACGGCCTTCCCCCACGCTTCCCCCATCATATCCACCAACGCCCGCACTTTGGGCGAGAGCTGTTTGCGGCTGGGGTACACCGCCATCACGGGCACGGGTTTGGGTTGGAAATCGGATAAAACGCTTTTCAGGCTGCCTGCATCGAGGGCGGTTTGCACCAGATAATGCGGCAGCTGCACGATGCCGAATGCGGACAGCGCGAGTTCCAGCAGGGCTTCGCCGTTGTCGGCGCTGAAGCGTCCGCTGCCTTGGAAGGTGGTTTCTTTGCCTTTTTGCTGGAAACGCCAGCGGCTGACGCGGCCGCCGTGTAGGAAATGCAGGCATTGGTGGTGTGCCAAATCGTCGGGGCTTTGCGGCGTGCCGTGTTGAACGAGATAGCCTGGGGCGGCGCAGGTGAGCATTTGCTGGCTGCCGACGGTGCGGGCGATCAGGCTGTCGAATTGGGGCGGGTTGCCGTTGCGCAGAGCGAGATCGTAGCCGTCTGAAATCAGGTCGGCGTAGTCGTCGGTGAGTGAGAGTTCGACGCTGGTTTGCGGATAGCGGTGGAGAAAATCCGCCAACAGCGGCGGCAAGATGGTTTTGCCCAACACCAGCGGCGCGCTGATTTTCAGACGGCCTTGCGGCTCGATGCTGCGTTGGGCAAGGCATTGCTCGGCGTTTTCCAGCTCTTCCAACACGGCGGTGCAGCGTTCGTAAAACAGCCGCCCTTCGTCGGTGGGCGCAAGGTTGCGCGTATTGCGCTGCAAAAGGCGCACGTTCAACCGCGCTTCAAGGCGGACGATGCGTTTACCGATGGTGGAACGCGTGAGCCCGAGTTGTTTGGCGGCGGCGGTAAACGAGCCGCTTTTTACGCTGGCGACAAAGGCGGTCATATCGTTGAGATTGTTGAGTTCCATAAATTTTTCTTGCGCAGATCGGGCATTTATGCCCGACAAATACAGGTAAATTTAAAAACGTCGGGCATCAATGCCCGACCTACATTTGGTATTTTCTTGCCCGAGATTAGGGAAGCACATTCCCGAATAAAACAAATATACTTCATCCCGTGCAAAAACACATCACAAGGAGCAAAAAAATGACTGCGCTGAAATTACCCGAACGCCTGCAAAACCATCGCGGTTTCGCCCGCACTTTCCAACCGGGCAAACTCACATTGGGCCTGATTGCGCCATTCAAAGGCTATCCCGACAGCCCCGTGCCCGAAATGGACGACTTCGCCACCGTGATAAAAGCCGCCGACCAAAGCGGCATTGCCACGCTGTGGGTGCGCGATGTGCCGTTTTACGACCCGAGTTTTGGCGATGTCGCGCAGATTTACGACCCGTCGGTAACGCTGGGTTATCTCGCCGCGCTCACCCAAAACGTTGCGCTCGGCTCGGCGGGTTATGTTTCGCCCCTGCGCGAGCCGATTCTCACCGCCAAAGAAGCCGCATCGGCGGAACAAATCAGCGGCGGCCGCTTCCTGCTCGGCTTGGCCAGCGGCGACCGTCCCACCGAATACCCCGCCTTTGCCGCCGATTTCAACAACCGCGCCGAACGCTACCGCGAAGCGTGGCAAATCATCCGCCGCCTGACGCAGGAAAAATTCCCCGCGTTCAATAGCGAACACTACGGCAGATTCAGCGGCAATTTGGACTTGGTGCCCAAACCCGCACACGGTTTGCCGATGCTCGCCATTGGCCGCGCCCGCCAAGAGCTGGAATGGATTGCCCGCGAAAGCGACGCATGGATTTGGTACGGCATCGCCCCCGAAAAACTGGGCGACATCGTCAACACGCTCAAAGAATTGGGCGACGGCGAAACCTGGAAACCCTTTGGCGTGGCGAATTTCGTCGAACTCTTGGAAGACCCGAACGCGCCCGCCGAGTTCTACAATAACATCTACCTGCGCGGCGGCGCCAAAAGCATCGTCGAGTTTTGGCAGAAACAGCAGGCCGACGGCGTGGCACACATTACCGTGAACTTAAAACCCACACGGCGCGGCGCGCTGGAAACCATTCAGGATTTCGCCGAAAACGTGATACCGCATTTTGCGGTGTGAGATTTGGGGGTTTCAGGCTGCCTGAAATGCTAAACGCCGTCTGAATCCATTTTTCAGACGGCTTTTTTGTGTTACGGCGATTTTTCTTTATAATACGAAAAATTTTTATGAATTAACAAAGGCAGGAATTATGGCGGTAGAAGCGGCTGACGGCGATTTATTGCACGTGGTGATGTTATTGGGGGCGGCGGTAGTTGCCGTGCCGTTATTTAAACGTTTAGGTCTAGGCTCGATTCTGGGTTATTTGGCTGCGGGGCTGGTTATCGGACCCTTCGGATTAAAGCTCATTACCGATTCCCACGCTATTTTGCATATTGCGGAATTCGGCGTGGTGATGTTTCTGTTTTTGATCGGGCTGGAAATGAAGCCGTCGCATTTATGGCAATTGCGTAATCAGATTTTCGGCTTGGGTACCCTGCAGGTGACGCTTTCCAGTCTGTTCCTTACCCTAATCGGGCTGGCTTACGGTTTTTCTTTAGTGATGTCGTTTATTTCGGCGGTAGGTTTTACACTCACCTCCACCGCAATGGTCATGCAGATTATGGACGAACGTCATGAAATCAGCACACCGCAAGGTCAGCGCATTGTCTCCATTTTGCTGTTTGAAGATTTGCTGATTGTGCCCATGCTGGCGATTGTAGCATTTCTAGCACCCGATAATCCCAATGCCGTTGCCGATGCCGTACCGCTATGGCAGAAAATCGGTGTTGCCGCGCTTTCTTTGGCAGCGTTGATTGCGACAGGTATTTGGCTGCTCAATCCGCTGTTTAAAATTCTGGCAAAATCCAAAGCACGCGAGGTGATGACTGCCGCCGCGCTGCTGGTGGTACTCGGTGCGGCTTATTTAATGGAGCTGGGCGGTCTGTCTATGGCGATGGGGGCGTTTCTGGCGGGAGTGCTGCTGTCGGAATCCGACTTCCGTCATCAGCTTGAAGCGGATATCGAACCGTTCCGAGGCCTTTTGCTCGGGCTGTTTTTCTTAGCTGTCGGGATGTCGCTGGATGTGGCAACAGTGCTCAATAACTGGAAGGTAATTCTTTCCGCCACTGTACTGATGATTATCTTGAAATGCCTTGCCGTTTATGGAGTGGCGCGTTTTGCCAAAGCAAGCCATCACACCGCGATACACCGCGCCGTACTGATGTCGCAGGGCGGTGAATTCGCCTTCGTATTACTCGCCTCCGCTGCCGCACAACGGGCGATTAATGCGGAAGTGCTAGCGAATATGACGGCAATCGTGGTGCTCGCCATGATTACGACACCCTTCAGCGTTATGCTGTTCGACCGCTGTTTCAAAGAACCCCGCGCAGCTGCGGCAGTGGACGATGTGGAAGAACATGCGGGCGAACTCAACGGCAACGTGCTGATTATCGGATTCGGGCGCATGGGGCAGGTGGTCAGCCAAATGCCGCTAGCCTACGGTGCCACCATTTCCATTCTGGACAACGATCCCGACACCATCAACGTCGCACGCGAATACGGTTTCAAAGTCTATTACGGCGAAGCCACCCGCGCCGACGTGCTGCATGCCTGCGGCGTGGAACACACCGACATCGTAGCGGTATGCGTGGACGACGGAGAAAGTGCGGTCAGAATTGTGGAAAATATTCATCATATCAACCCGAACGCCAAGGTGTTCGTGCGCGCCTGGGACAGACGCAATGCGCTGGCCCTAGTGAAAGCGGAAGCGGATTTCGTAGTGCGCGAAACCTTCTATTCTTCCATGAAAATGGGCGATGAAATCGTCAAGGCATTGGGCGCTAGCGTACAGGAATTACGTGCCGTACACGACAAAGTACGCGACGCCGACAAAGAACGCTTCGCTTTGGAAATTGCTGGCAAGGAATTTGAAGGGCGCAGATTACTGTTGGGGAATATAAAGAAAAATTCGTAAAATAGAGCGCACTTTTGTAGCTACAAGCGATGGAATTTAAGCGAAAAATTGCAAAACACCGCACTTTTTACGCCCGTTCGGAACGCAGGCGGTGTTGGCGGATGTTTTTCAGCAGGCGGAACAGTTCCGCTCACGCGGAGCGTTTCGGCTGCGGGGCGTTGCCTGTGCCGATGAGCTTCATTTGATAAGCATACCAGCCCAGTTCGAGAAAGCCGCCGAGCTTGCGATCAATGAATCCCAAGCCTGTGCGGACGGCGGGCAATTCCGCTTTTGCCAATCCGCCCGATAACATCCGTTGCGGCAAATCGGGAATGAGTGCAAATAGTATTTCAGACGGCCTTTTAAGGTTTCTACATCTATATTTTAGTCGGCGAACTGTTTTTTCATTCGTTCGCGTCGCTCTTGCGCTTCTACGGACAATGGCACAGCCTCTCCGATCCCGAACTC
>NZ_KV838100.1:7275-7628 GCF_001838645.1 Neisseria sp. HMSC70E02
CTTATGCCGCTACCGCAACTGGCTGGCGCAAGACAACACCCTGTCCGAACTGCTGGAACTGATTAACCGACAACTGACCGAAAAAGGCCTAAAAGTAGAGAAAGCATCCGCCGCCGTCATTGACGCCACCATTATTCAGACCGCCGGCAGCAAACAGCGTCAGGCCATAGAAGTTGACGAGGAAGGACACGTCAGCGGCCAAACCACACCGAGCAAAGATAAAGATGCCCGTTGGACAAAGAAAAACGATTTATACAAACTCGGTTACAAACAACATACCCGCACCGATGCGGAAGGCTATATTGAGAAACTGCACATCACCCCCGCCAATACCCATGAGTGCAACCACCTGT
>NZ_KV838100.1:7728-44971 GCF_001838645.1 Neisseria sp. HMSC70E02
ATGACAGTAAGGAAAACCGGCAACATCTGAAAGAACATCAGTTGTTGGACGGCATTATGCGCAAAGCCCACCGTAACCGTCCGCTGACGGAAAATCAAACGAAGCGTAACCGGTATTTATCGAAAACCCGTTATGTGGTCGAACAAAGCTTCGGTACGCTGCACCGTAAATTCCGCTATGCCCGGGCAGCCTATTTCGGGTTGATTAAAGTGAGTGCGCAAAGCCATCTAAAGGCGATGTGTTTGAACCTGTTGAAAGCGGCTAACAGGCTAAGTGTGCCTGTTGCCGCCTAAAAGGCGGCCCGGATCCCTTATTTGTAGAAACTAGTAGCGTTGTTTACAGTATTTCCAGGAGAATACTGAAACATGAACATGCACAAAAACACCCGTCTCACCCCGCACCACCGCCAAGCCATTTGGCTGGCCTACACGCAGGGGAAGGAAAGCGTCACCTCCCCGGCACGCCACTACCAAGTCAGCCGCATCACTATTTACCGCGCACTTAAAGCCGCAAGAGGCAGACTACTCAAACCCCAAACCAGTACCAACAACCGTTTCAAACAGGCAAAGTACGGAATGAAACGCCTGGCCAAGGTAGAACGCGGCATTCAGGAAAAACTCAAAAGGCAGGCCAAACGCTACAATAAATCCTACCCCGGAGAGCTGGTACATCTCGATACCAAACGGCTGCCGCTGCTCAAAGGGCAGAAAGCCACCGATAAGCGGGATTACCTGTTTGTTGCCATCAACGATTTCTCAAGGGAGCTATACGCCGCCATTTTGCCGGACAAAACTGCAGACAGTGCCGCCAAGTTTCTGACTGAACACCTGATTGATCCCTGCCCATACCTGATTGAGTGCGTTTACTCCGACAACGGTACGGAATATAAAGGCTCGGCCAACCATGCTTTCGGTGTAGCTTGTTATGAGAACGGGATTGGTCAAAAGTTTACCCGGGTTGCCCGTCCGCAGACCAACGGTAAGGCGGAACGGGTTATCCGCACCCTGATGGTGATGTGGCATGAGAAACAGTTGTTTGACAGTCCGGAACACCGGCGAAAGGAGTTGTGCCGCTTTGTTAATTTCTATAACACTGTGAAGCCGCACCGCAGTTTGAACGGCGATACGCCGTTTGAGGTCTTGCAGGCTTATTTTTCTCAATCTGTGGTGTAAACAACGCAACGTTTTCCTACACAACAGGAGGGACAAGCAGTTTACGCTTACGCCTGTGCCGTTAAACGAGATCATTCATTTCATGCGGGACACTTGGCGGTATTGCTGATGCAAAAAGGACGGATTGAAAACCCGTCCTTTTGTTTTGCCGACTGTTTTTCAGGCAGCCTGCACTATTCAAGGCTACCTGAAAATTCATCTCTAAAATAAAAGCTCATTCATTCAATGCTGTCAATCTCGCCCGAACTTTTGCAGCCGCATCTTCCGTGCTGTTGCCGACAATAACGTTTTGCTTGTCGTCGAAATACTGAACGGCAGGGAGGTCGCGCAGGAAGCTGTCAATATCTTGTTCGGTCAGGAAACGGCCGTGCATATCCCAGCCGACATTGAGGGCACGCCCTTTGACGGCGGCCATGCGGTCGTGCAGATGGCCGTAGAGGTGGTATAGGCCGTGGTGGATGCCGTCCCATTCGTATAAGGGATAGTGGCACAAAATCGCGGTATTGCCGATTTCGGGCAGTTTGAGCCGCAGGTAATGGCTGGCGGACGAGAGCAACGGATGGCCGTCGGCTTTGCGCGTGTTGAGGAAATGTGCTTCGTTTTGCCGAATCAGGTAGTCGTGGTTGCCGTAAATCAAATGGTGTTGCCCGTTAAGCCGTTGCAGCACGGCTTCGATGTGTGCGGGCTTTTTGGCAAAGCAGACATCGCCGAGGTTGTACACAGTGTCTTGCGGGGTAACGACGCGGTTCCAGCAGTCGATCAGGTATTCGTTCAACTCGTCGGCGTTATCGCTTTGCAGGCGAAATTGCGGGCAGTATCGGGCGATGTTGGGATGGGAGAAGTGCCAGTCGGCTGTGAAATAGGTTTGAGGCATGGGATACTCGGTTTCTGGTCATCTGACAATGAAAAATAAGGTGCAGGCTGCTTTAGAGGTCGTCTGAAACGGAGTTGGGGCGATAAAAAGCAGCCTGCACTTTTTTTGCCCGCCTATCTGCCGGTCAATACCAACCGTTGGCAGAAGGCTTCCCAATCGGCAAGGGGCACAACGCGTTTGCCGTCTGCTAACCGGTGCACATCGGAAGCGCAGGCGGTGTGCCAATAGGTGTAAAACGGTAGTTTGGCGATGTCGGCTTCCGGTACGGCAGGGGCATTGTCTTGTCCTGGCGTATGCACAATCGGCAGGCCGAAATAGCTGTATTGGCCATCTGCGGCTTTGTCGCCTGTGTGGCCGGTTTGGCCGCGGTGTCTGCCGGTACGAACAAACCGTCGGCAGAATGCGTTCCAATCGTGCAGAAACACGGCGGCTTGTCCGTCTATCAGGCTTTGGGCCGAACCGATGCTGCTGTCCCGCCAAAACAGGTAGAACGGCAATTCGGCGATGTGGCGTTCCATGACGACCGGACAATCGCCCTGTCCTGCCGGCTGCATCACCGGAACGCCGAAACAGGCGGTTTCAGGCAAGGTATGTGCAGGCTGCATGAAGGCGTTTTGCAGGATAACGGCCGCTTCGGCAGGGTCGATACCCAAACAGTCGATGGCAGGCTGCAAGGTTGCAGGCAGGTCGCAAAAGCAACCTGCACCTTCCGGCAGGCAATATACCGAGTTGTGCGTATGAGCCAGCGGTGCCGCCCATAGGGTAACGGGCGAGGTGCGGATTCGGCTGCCTGCGGTAAAACGTCCCGAACCATCTTGGACGACTGTGCCGTACACCACGGCATACTCGGATTTACCGGGCGTGTGGTAGCACGTGAATGTCCAGTCGGTGAGCATGCAGGGGGATAGGGTGCTGTCGTGGGGATGTTCGGATGGGATGGGGTTGGCGGGGGGGGGGCATGGTTCATTCCTGAAATGGCGGGGTTTAGACAGCCACAGTCATTGCGGGGTATGCAGATTCCCTGAAATTCCGCGTTTCACTTCAATCGCGCTCCTGTTCCGATAACCAGTTTGCACAATTATTTTTTGGGAATACCTTTGGGATTAATGACTATGCAGCAGTCTTAAATTTTTGCATACATGGCCGCGTGCTTGTCTCCGGCAAGACGTGAGCAAAGCTGAGCAAATTCATATTGTTAACAAAATTAAGATTTAGTGGAGGCTGCTGCAAGCTGCGGTGCGGGCTTGAGCGGAAAGTAGTTCAGTACAATAGTGTTTGACGCGCCATTAAACTGCTGTATCTCTCCGACCAGAGAAAGTAGATGTTGACGACAATTGTCTTCTACTCTACCCATCAAGAAGTTTAATAGGTGTGAAGAGATTGCCTGAAAATTGATTTTCAGACGATCTTTTGTAGAGACTACTATAGTAAAAATAAATTACCTTACATCCTATAAATTACCTACGTTGACGGTTAACAGCAATAAGAGGCTTATTTAAAGTAATTTGGTTCATACCATGCATATATGCATTATATTGCCATACAATAAATTGCTGTTTATATCGCTCATTAATTTCTTCCAAACGTTGTACCTGAGCTTTTAAATTCTTAACTTGCTTTTGCAGATAATCCATTGTTACATTCGGTTCTGGGTTAGCTTTTGCTTTTTCTTTAAGATTCTGTTTTTGTTTGCTAAATGCCTCTTGTATATCTGAATAATTAGCTAGTGATTGTCTTTCAATACTTTTAACATTCAATAATTCTGAAACTTTGTGGCAAAGTAATTCCCAAGTTAATTTACCTTCCCAAGTCTTAATCAACATGATAATGTCTTCTAAACGTTCTTCTGTAACAAGAATTTTGGGCATATTATAACTCCATTAGTCTATACAAATCATTGTCTAATTTAGCTGTATCTGGTTTTAGAATGTCTATATCCATTCCTTTTTCCTGTAAAGCTAATTTAACTGGGGAAGGGTCATACTCATCAGGAATTCGTAATAATGATCCATTTGGAATTTCCCTATTTTCTAAAAATGCAATTTTGGTTTTTATATGTGTTAATCTCCATCCCAAATTACTTATCCACCGATCTGCACCAAAAACACCTAATTTATGGTGCTCTCTCGCTTTATTAAATTGTTCTGTAAGTTGAATTTCTCTAAGCTTTAATATTTCTAAAGATGATTCTAATCCTTTAATACAAACGAGTTCTTTACATGTTTCACAATCCCCATGGCGAGAGCATGGCGACATTGCATAATCATGTTCACAAATGCCTATTTCTGTTATAGTTGCAATTCCAATTCTATTTTTTCCTAAGTCTTCATAGGTTACTGGAAGATTTAAATGAATTTTATCTAACAGTGAAGCATCCTCGGGAATAAGTAAATTCCGAACTGCTTCACTTTTTTCTTCTTCTGTCCTGTGATCATAAGCCTTATTATCTGCAATTCTAGCCCTCCCTGCCCAGTTCGCTAAAGTTAATTCATCCATTCCACCTCTCTCAGCTTTTGTACTTAACCAATGCCTTGCATTGTGTGATAGCAATCTAACAAACTCTCCTTTCGAAGTAGTTATACAATGCTTTTCCCATAATGATGTTTTAGGGCGTGTATCAGAATAGCAGAATCTATCATTAATAAGATTTACTGTTGGTAATATAAAAGAAAATTTTTTAGGGAGAAAATTATCATGAAATTCATTTTCTCTGAATAATAATAAGGCTTCAGAAGCTTTAACGTTTTTATTTTTATCAATATATGGCCAGTAATTGAATTTTGAGGTATATTTTTCATATAAGTATTTCCCTAAAACATTGGGAGTTATAACACCACTATTTTCTTTCATTAACTTTTCAAACCACTTAGTTTTAATCCCATGCTTTCCATTAATTTCTAAAACCTTACCTATTTCTATTTCAGTTAAAGGTTTTTGAGGTAAATAATGGGATACTTGCATACCTTGATCTGGTGATATCATTACCGTGTTCGGATTTTCTTCCGCAAACTTTGCTGCTTTTCTTGCTAAAGCTCCTATATCTGTTAAACGTTTGACTGCTTCAATAATCACATCTTGCATGCTACTAGGAACCCATTTCAAACCCTCTTTTCCATTTTTTGCAGGTATCCATCGAATACCTAATTGCTTATTTCCTAGGCTATCTTCTTCCCATTCTAAGCAATTAACAGATAAAGACATCAACTCAGAACAACGAGATGGAGCAACCATAAGTAGAGCCATAACTGCTGTATAATACTCAGTTTCTTTATCTAAATTTGGTGCATCATGAAAGAGTTTGGCTACCAACATCATTTCTTCATCTGTTGGCATTTTACTTGAACGGTATTCTTTTCCTCTTTCATCAAGCAATATCGTTAAATCTCTAGGACGTTTATATGGGTTATTCCATAAAGACAAATTTGGAGTAATACCATTTTCACGACAAAAATCAAATAACTTCTCAAGTTGATATCCTAATTTATTGACTGATTCAGTATCTTTTTTATATTTTTTCAATACAAGGGTTTCAACTTCATTAATGACTAAATTATCGAGTTGTAATATATCGCAATTGTCTTTTACATTGTATAAAGCCATTTCAACCATACGTAATGACTCAAGATGCCGTGATAATTGACGAACTGGTTGCTGAGAGTAAACATAACGAATGTATGCTTTAGCAAAATCAATAAATGGTTCAGATAACGGCTCATATTGATAGGATGTAGATTTAACCCTATCTGTGGAAAAACGAACTTGAATGTTGTGAAGATTAAAGGTATCTCTCCATTGATTATTGTCCCAACAATCACTTCCGAAAGCTGTAAGTTTGTTTCTACAGAAAGTGATAAAATTTTCTAAACTGGATTTTGGATTCTCATGTACTTGGAAAAAAATTGTATTATTCATAATTAATGAGCCTCCATATTTTTTTTCATTTCATTACACGCTTGAACAACATATTCAACAGCCAATATAATACGATCCTTAGAAGATGCATAATCTATACTTTTAGTTCTTCTTAAACGTTCTTCTTTCTCTTTATACAGTTTATTTAATATTTGTTGATGTGGACCATCAACCAAAGGTCTAAATTTAGGACATAAATAACAAGTCTCATAACCAGTTATACAAAAATCATTCGTCCCACATGCGCCTATAGTATCTACTCCGTTATTAGTTATTAAAGATGTTGGATCAAATCCTCTCTCACTTTCATTCAAATTAGAAATAATTCTGCCAACGAATGCTTGGGCTAGTTTTCCCATTTCAGCACCCATAACGCGATCAATATATTGCACTGTATCCGCTGTATTTTCAGTATAGACTTTCACATTTTGTGTATCTGAGTGATCTAGTAGTTCTGCTATAATCGCTGCACCAACTCCTTTTCTCCCTAGGTTAGTCCCCCTTGTATGACGAAAACGTCTTGCATTAACATGAATAATTTCACCTGTTCGCTCTGAAACAGCTTTTTGATGTATACAGAATTTTCGTAATACATTTAGTTCTAATGAAGAGCTCGAGTAATGAAAAATATCTAATTCTAATAATGAAAGATCAAAATTCCTATTTTTTATATTATTCTTCAGAAAACGCCAATCAATAAACATTGGTAATTTCATTTTATAATCTGATATAAATGTTTCATCAACCAGGCTAAGCAATTTTTTATACTGATATTCTAAAAAGTTTAAGAGAACTAAATACAAGTCCTCTGTAATAGCAATCTTTTTAAATGTTTTTCTAAATAACCCACCTCTCTTTTTAGCACTAGGTATATTTAGGAAATAATTCCATGTTCCTTGAGAAGCTTCTTTTTTCAAGTCTTCAAATTTTAAATGTCGTATTTGAATAGGTCTTCTTGCAGTAGCTTGAAGTAAGTGGATATATGTATATGTTTCAAATGAAATAAGATCTTCTTTCCAAAGTCTAGCCAGCTCTGTCATTAAAGCTAAAATTTCATTTTCAGTAAATGCTCCCGTATAAGGGCATCTCATTATTACCGATTTACCTTTATCATTTCCACTCAAAGTAAAGCTTTCTAGTAGAGATGCAACAGCTTTATCAACTCCATAATAACCATACTCGTACCACGAGAGCAAAAAACCTTTTAATGAACCTAAATGCCATTCACGTTCTTTTCCTAAGTTGGTTTTCCAATTTAATAGCGTATAAGTATCAATGGTTTTTAGTTGCGTATTAACTACTAATTCATGAAATCTATTGTACATATTAATAGTATGGTAGCTAGAGTATTTTTCAGCATAGATAGCTAATGTTTTTCTAAAGCTATTTAATGTTTTTTTATCTATATTCAATACAGCTTGAGAGAAATTTAGTTTAATATCTTTACTTATACGCCAAGAGTTTTCATTTTCATAAAACGCATATCCATCTCTTGATTGTCTAAGAATTTTCTTCTGGCTCATAATTGTCAACTTTTTTTTGAAACTCAGTTTGAAGTTCTAATAGTATTTTATTAGCTTTTTCTCGAATATAACGTTGATTATAAACATCTCCAGATTTTTCTGATACATGTCCCATAAGGTGTTGCCTCATTTTTGCTTCTTTTTCTGGTGAAATAAAATCTTTATGGTAAAAATCATTACTTACACTCTGATTGTTTTTATCTATTTTTTTTGAAAAATCTAAGTTCCACTCATGACGAAAAATATGTGGATGAATAACAGAAAATTTTGGATCAACTTTTTTCATTGTTGGCACAATAACATTATCAAATGAACTTGTACTAATAGGATTCCCTTGGGTTTTCCCTTTCCGATGAGTTACGAACAAATATGGATGTTTATTTGCATTTGGAATTTTAGAACGGTAATTCATAATGTAATCATCAATGAGTTGAGCTATTTTCTGTGAAATAGGAAGACGTCTCTCTTTAGTTTTACTTACAGCCTGTGTTTTTCTTGAATCAAATTTATCGTCATGAGTTCGTCTTATTAAAATAAATGGTTTAGTTGTTCCTATCTCGATAAATGGAATCTGGATTGATAAAAGCTCTCCACGTCTTATCCCTAGTTCTTTTAATAATATAAACATCAGGTAATTTCTTTTTTTGATACCTATATTTTGAAATGGATTATTAGGGTTAGAATAATTAGCAATAGACATAAATTCATCTAACAATCCATTAGATAAATCTTCATTTACTCTTACAGTAAAATTTTTATGATTTTTAGGTTTTGAAGCTTTAATTAATAAAAGCAAATTAGCTAACTTTTCTTGGTATTCACTAGAAACTCTAATTACTTTAGATAAGAATAAAATATATTCTGAAAGCACTGTTAGCCTATTGTACTGATGATTTAAAGAAACAGATGGAAAAATTTTAATAAATTGAGTTTGTACTTTTTTTATAATTTTTCTTTTTGTACAATTAGTTTTTTTTTGTTTTACTGCATTCAGCTTCATATGCCTGATAAGAGTCTCTAATTCACCTTCAGTAGGAACTATTTCTTTTTGAAGCATTTCGCTAATGATTAATTTATTATTCTGTTCCCAATCCATTAACCACTGTATAACCCCTAATTTATTCCTAATCGTATTTACAGCACAGTGATACCGCAGTTCTACTGTAACCCATAACGTCGAATAGAAATCAGGTATCCCTGTTTCTTTGTTAACCAAAAGGGGAAAACGTTCTCCATTTTGGAAAAGGACCGTCTCCAATTTATACATGATGCTTAAATTTGCAAAATTAATATATATAAATACTAACGAATTCAATGCAATCTGTAAAGATTAATGTAAAAAAATAGAAGCCCTGTTTTAAAGGGCTTCTATTGGTGCTTTTGAATTATATTTTACATATTTTTCTTATATGTAACTCAGAACGGAATATCGTCGTCGATGTCCTCGACAGGGGCTGCCGGTGCGGCGGGAGCTTGGCGGCGGGGGGCGGCAGGGGGTTCTTGGTTTTGCGGGGCGGCTTGGTATTGTTGCTGCGGCGCTTGTTGTTGGTAGCCGCCTTGGCTGTAACCGCCGTCGTCGTAAGGTGCGCCACCGCTGTTGTCGTTGCGGCCGCCGAGCATTTTCATTTCATTGGCGATAATGTCGTATGCGGTGCGTTCGATGCCGTCTTTGCCTTGGTATTTACGGCTTTGGATGCGGCCTTCCAGATAAACTTGGCTGCCTTTTTTCAGGTATTGTCCGGCGATTTCGGCGAGACGGCGGTACATGGTAATGTTGTGCCATTCGGTGCGTTCTACGCGCTGGCCGTTGCGGTCGTTCCAGGTTTCGCTGGTGGCGACGCTGAAATTGCAGACGGCTTCGCCGTTGGGCATATAGCGGACTTCGGGGTCGCGACCGAGACGGCCGATAAGGATGACTTTGTTCAATGACATTTTTTAAACTCCTGTGATGATGTTTTCGGCGGCCTCTTGGTCAAATCCTTTTTGCAACGCCTTGATGTAAATGGTTTGTTTGTCTGCGCTGAAGGTAATGCTTTCGACGCCTTCGACTTGGGACAATGCTTGGTAGAGCGAATCGTGTTTTTCCTGCCATGCGGGACTGACGGGATAGCTGAGGTTTTTAACGGGTTTTGGCGCAGGGGCGAGTACGGCGATGACCAGCCATAGCAGCATCAATACGCTGCAAAAGGTGAAAACGCCTGCAAAGCCGTATTGTTGAAACAGCCATCCGCCGCTTGCGCCGCCTACAAACAGCCCGACGGACTGCATGGTATTGTAAACGCCCATCGCCGTGCCTTTCAAATCGGCCGGCGCAATCTTAGAAACCATGGACGGCAGGCTGGCTTCCAATACGTTGAAGCCGATGAAGTAAACAACCAGATAGGCGGTAATCAGCCAAATCGAGTGCATGCCGAACAATAAGCCGATTTGCGCCGCTGCGATGCAGGCGATGCCGAGGATGAAGACTTGTTTGAGCTTGTTGCGGGTTTCGCCGATGATGATGAGGGGGATCATAATCACCAGCCCTGCAATAGTCGAGGGCAGATAGACTTTCCAATGCTGGATTTTTTCCAAACCGAGCTGCGTCATGGCAAAAGGCAGGGCGGTAAACAACGCCATTTGTGCGGCATGCAGCGCGAAAATGCCGAAATCCAAGTTGAGAAGCTGGCGGTCGCGGAGGACTTCGCCCATGCGCGAGGGCTGCGCCTGTGTGTCTTCGTGCAGCTTGGACACTTCGGGATCAGGAGTCATCCAAGCGACAACGCCTATGCTGATGACGGTCAGGATACCGGTCAGCATAAACAATCCGGGAACGCCGATCATGTCGGCAATCATCGGGGCGACCACCAGGCTGACGGAAAAGGTCAAACCTATGCTCAAGCCTATCATCGCCATCGCGCGGGTACGCACGCCGTCTCGGGTCAAGTCGGCAAGCAGCGCAGTCACTGCGGCGCTGACTGCGCCCGCCCCTTGGATGGCGCGCGCGGCAACCAGCATGGGCAATGAGTTGGCGGCAGCGGCGAGAAAACTACCGGCGGCAAAGACAATCAGTCCGACATAAATGGTTTTTTTGCGCCCAAATTTATCGGAGGCGATGCCCAAAGGCAGTTGCAGCAACGCCTGCGTCAGTCCGTAGATACCCATTGCCAGACCGACCAAAGTTTTGTTGTTTTCCGCGCCGGGCAATGAGGCGGCATATAAGGACAAAACGGGGAGAACCAAGAACATCCCCAACATACGCAGTGCGTAAACGCCGGAGAGGGTGGTGCTGGCACGCCATTCGTGCGGAAACATTTGGATGCGGGTGTCTTTTGCCATAAAAGGTTTTTCAGACGACCCGGTAGGGTTTTGAGGTCGTCTGAAATTTTAAAATTATCAGATGTGCGGATTATACAGGATTCAAAAGGGTTTGCATTTGCACGGGCAGCAGCCGTTTATACCCCGCGGTCAGCCCCATTGCCAGCGGTTGCGCCATGCGCCTAAGACGGCGTTGGGGTATTTGTTGCTGCCCAGGCTGCCGTTGAAGCGCGCCAAAGCGCGGACGATGTTGCCTTTTTCGATATTGTTGTAGTGGCGCAGGATGGTACAGCCGTAGCGCAGGTTGGTGCGGATGTCGAACAGGTTGTGCGAAGGTTTGCCGATATAGTTTTTCCAAAACGGCATGACCTGCATCAGCCCGCGCGCGCCCACGCCGCTGATGGCGTATTGGCGGAACGCGCTTTCGACTTCGATCAAACCCAAAATCACTTGGGTATTCAGCCCCGCGCGGCTGCTTTCGTATTGGATGTTGACCAGCAGGCGGCGGCGTTCGGCGGCATCGGGAACGTAGCGGGCAAGGCGGGAAGACATCGCCGCCAGCCAGCGTTCGCCTTCGTTTGGATCGGCGAACACGAGGCGCGGCGGGTTGACATTGTTGATGGAGCTGCGCATGACTGAAGCGACATCGTCGGCAAGCGTTTCTTCGCGTTGCGCGCCGGCGAGTGCGGCGGCAGGGCTGAGCAGCAATGCGCCGCCAGCCAGTAAAAAGCGGCGGCGGGACAGGGATTCGGGCGTGAGGATCAGGTTTTCCGTTTTCATGTGTACTGTCATTCGTTTAGTCGGTTTAAAGGTCGTCTGAAACCCCTATTTTTGTTTTCAGACGACCTTTTGACGTTTGCAAAACGGATATTATAAGAATATCTCCGTGCAGAATCAAAGGTGGCGTGTATCATTGATGAGCAGATTGACTTGAAACAGACAATGCGTGATACATCAATACGGTGCAATATTGCGGCGGTTTAAAGTTGATCTGCGATATTGTCAATCAACGGCGGGACAGAGTAACATTAGAGCTTCGTTTATCCACCGGTATCCCTTCATGACCACTACGCCCACCAACGTCCTGGCATCCGTCGATTTAGGTTCCAACAGCTTCCGCCTCCAAGTTTGCGAAAACAACAACGGACAACTGAAAGTCATCGATTCCTTCAAACAAATGGTGCGTTTTGCCGCCGGTTTGGACGAACATAAAAACCTCGACGAAGCATCCCAAGAGCGCGCCTTGGACTGTTTGGCAAAATTCGGCGAACGGCTGCGCGGATTCAAGCCCGAACAAGTGCGCGTCGTGGCGACCAATACCTTCCGCGTAGCAAAAAATATCGCCCAATTCCTACCCAAAGCCGAAGCCGCACTGGGCTTCCCCATCGAAATCATCGCAGGCCGTGAAGAAGCCCGCCTCATTTACACCGGCGTCGTCCACACCCTGCCGCCCAACGGCGATAAGATGCTCGTCATCGACATCGGCGGCGGCTCGACCGAATTCGTCATCGGCTCCGACCTCCAGCCGCTCGCCACCGAAAGCCTGCCCTTAGGCTGCGTCACTTACAGCCTGCGTTTCTTCCAAAACAAAATCACCGCCAAAGACTTCCAAGCCGCCATCTCCGCCGCCCGCAACGAAATCCAGCGCATCAGCAAACTCATGAAGCGTACAGGTTGGGATTTCGCCATCGGCACATCTGGTTCCGCCAAATCCATCCGCGACCTCATCGCCGCCGAGCTGCCCCAAGAAGCCGACATCACCTACAAAGGCATGCGCTACCTCGCCGACCGCATCATTGAAGCCGGTTCCGTCAAAAAAGCCAAATTCGAAAGCCTCAAGCCCGAACGCGTGGAAGTGTTCGCCGGCGGACTGGCCGTCATGATGGCAGCGTTTGAAGAACTCGAACTCACCAAAATGACCGTTACCGAAGCCGCCTTGCGCGACGGCGTGTTCTACGACCTGATTGGACGCGGTTTGAACGAAGACATGCGCGATCAGACGACCGCCGAGTTCCAAAACCGCTATCATGTCAGCCTCAACCAAGCCAAACGCGTCGCCGAAACCGCGCAAGCCTTTATGGACAGCCTGTGCCACGCCAAAAACGTAACCGTCCAAGACCTTGCCCAATGGAAACAATACCTCGGCTGGGCAGGCAGGCTGCACGAAATCGGACTTGACATCGCCCACACCGGCTACCACAAACACTCCGCCTACATCCTCGAAAACGCCGATATGCCCGGCTTCTCCCGCAAAGAGCAAACCATACTCGCGCAACTGGTCATCGGACACCGCGGCGACATGAAAAAAATGGCGGACATCGTCGGCAGTAGCGAAATGCTTTGGTACGCCGTCCTCTCCCTGCGCCTCGCCGCACTTTTCTGCCGCGCCCGCCTGCCTTTGGATCTGCCGCCGCAAACCCAACTGCGCGCCGACGAAACCGGCAAAGGCTTCATCCTGCGCATCAGCCAAAACTGGCTCGAACAACACCCCCTAATCGCCGCCGCGCTCGACTACGAAAGCGCGCAATGGCAAAAGATCGATATGCCTTTCAACGTGCAGCCCCAATAGGGTTAAAATGGCAAAAAGGTCGTCTGAAAATTAGATTCAGACGACCTTTTTGTTATTTGCAGGGATGTCGTGATTTGAGATAAGGATTTTGAATCCAATATTTTTTAGTATTTGAAACAGGTCGATAAGGGCTGACCCATCAGATATTTTATCAATGGGTATGGTTTGGGATGAAGCATGGGCTTTCCTCAATAAATCACTCAAACATAATGTTCTAACACATCGATAGTGTTTCCTATTTAAGATTAAGCAAGTAAAAAACGTTTATCATTTGCTGCTAAAATGTGTCTTATATTTAAGGTGTCGGTATGTCCGCCTCCTCATTTCCATTCATTTGATTGAAATTTCTCCCATGCTCCGTTTCGCTCTATTCGCCGATATACATGGCAAATTCTTACTTCCTTTTAAGCTGGTACATCACTACCAGCAAATTACAGGCAAAAGCATAGATTTGATTCTCCAATGTGGTGATATGGGTGCTTTCCCCAGTAAAGATTGTATGGATAAAGCCACCTTGCGTCATGCTGCAAAAGATCGCAATGAATTGGGATTTATGGACGATTTTGTGCAACCGAATCCTCAAATCGCCCGATTTCTCGATAAACTTAATATCGATATGCTTTGCGTACGTGGCAATCATGAAGATCATGGTTTTTTAGACGAATTAGAACGGCAAAGCGAGCAGGCTGCTTTTACCATTGATGCTTATGAGCGCGTTTGGGTACTCAAAACGGGGGATTCGTTTGTGTTTCAAAAAGGAGGAGAATCGCTGGAAATAATCGGCATCGGCCGTATTGGCGATAGAAAACAACGACCTCATGGCGAATTTATCCAAGAATATGAACGTCAGAATCTGCGCCGTTTGGTTAAAGATTGCCTGAAAAGCAAACATGACCCCGATGTGCTGATTACGCATGATAAGTTTGGTGACAGCCAGCGCGGTTATGGCTCTGTTGAAATTGCAGAAGTGATGGATAAGCTTGCTTTTGCCTACCATTTTTACGGACATACTGGAGAAGCATATCAGCAAAATTTGGCAGACAACGGCATTACACAGTCGGTAAAAATTAAAGAATTGGAATTTGACGGAGAGGGTAAGTTGTCGGAGGGGTGTATGTTGATTTTGGAAGTAGAGCAGCAGAAGGGTGACAAGCATTTTACGCTTTCACCTGTACCATTAAACGAGATTATCCATTTTATGCGGGATACTTGGCGATATTACTGATGTAAAAGGGGCGGATAAGGAAATCCGTCCTTTTATTTTGGTTGATTGTTTTAGATAGTTCGAACCCTTAATGATATTTGATTTGGAACCGCTGTAAGAAATGGTAACGGCAAAGGTAGTAGAGGCATTATCGGCTAATGGGCTACTTAATAGTGCTCGGAATGAATGGCAAACAACTTACTAAATCAATATTTGTTTTCAGGCTGTCTTTTTAATACAATCTGTCCATGCTTTTCAAAGCGATTAGCAGCGGCTCTGCGTGTTTAGCGGCAGGCAGAACTGTGCGGGCGGCGTGCCGATATTCCGCATCCTGCGCTACGAAAGTGGCGGAAAGCAGAAAACCAAAGGCAAAAGCGTGTTTCGTCTAGTGGGAAAGACGGCGGGCATAGGGTCCGCAAACATGGGTTCGAATCCCATAGCACAAAGCTGATGGAAAGTGTTTAGCTCACTCGGTAGAGCATCAGAATTTCATTCTGACGGTAGCGGGTTCGATTCCCGCAACACAAGCATTTGAATTAGCTCATTGGGTAGAGCAAAGGACTTATAATCCTTGTGTAACAGGTTCGATTCCTGTATTCAAAACCAAGCCTGTCGGGGCTTTATCCGACACTATCCTTTCACGATAGAAAATGGTTTGTAAAACCGACACTTATTGGTCTCAAAAACCAAAAACGCAGTACCGCAACCTGCTGCTGCCGCTTTCTGAGCGGCGCGGCGTCGGACGGCGTTTCAGGCAGCCTGCACCATTGGGGTCGTCTGAAACCTATCCGCCGCCATACCGCAAAGACAACGGACAAGGCTTGCGGCCCGGCTGACGCAAAGGCGGGCATGTTACCGGCGCACGGCAAAACGGTTTAGGCAAGATGTGAAACCCAAGCCCTGCGCTGCTTTCATGCTCCCCGATGCACACACGGGCGCGCCGCCTTTGGCTGTTGCACAAGCGGCAGCGGCAGGTTGCCCCTATTTCTTCGGGTTGCCGTTTTCAGGCGGTCTGAAACAGGATTTGGGGCAACGGAAATGCCCAAGCCCAATCCATTTTAAAAAGGAAACGTCATGTTCAAAAATTTCGTCGTCAAACCCACCGAACGCCTTATCGTTCTGCTGGACGGCAGCCTGCACACCGTTCTCAATGCGGGGAAACACACTATTTGGCATTGGGGCAAGGAAATTGAAACACACAAACAGGACGCGACCGTGCTGCATGTGCAGTGGAACGGCATCGGCAGTTTGTTGAAAATCGCTTCGGAACGCAAAAAAGCGGAAAAATTCCTGCAAATTGTCCATAACCCTGCCGGATACAATACACTGGTGTGGCACGATGAAATGCCCGTATTCACCATGACCGACAATACGGACTATTGGGCGTTTTTCCGTCCTGAAAAGGGCGAATTGAACACGCTCACGCTGGCGCACAACGAATACTGGCTGCCTGAAAACGTGCAGGAAACGCTGCTGTTGCGTAACCAAGTGCCGTCAAACTGCGAGAAATTTGTCGTGGAGCAACACGAACGCCTGCTTATCCGCATCAACGGGCGTTTGCAGCGCGTGCTGGGCGAAGGGCGGTATCTGCTGCAAAGCAAGGCGAGAGCGAAAAATAACGAAATCGAAATCGAACGGCAACACACTGCTAACGCAATGTATCATCAATGGGAAGACGCGCAGAAATGGGCGAAAGAGCAGCCTGAAAATCCGCAATGGCTGGTGCTGGAAAGCCCTGTGGGGCAAAACACGTTGGCGTGGCATCAGGATTTTGGCGCAAAGGTCGTGGCAAGCGGCGAACACGCAGCGTTTTGGTTGCCGGAAAATGGCGAAATCGAAACGCACACGCAGCCGAAAACCGAATACTGGCTGCCCGAAAATGTGCAGGCTGCTTTGCTGGCACACATCACGTTGGACAAACCCCTGCAAAAATATACCGTTAAAGCCAACGAACGCCTGCTGATTACCGAGCGCAACCGCCTGATGCGCGTGCTGGGCGAAGGCGATTATGTGCTGCTGTTGGGCGAGGAACATAAAGCCCTGTTTGCCGATACAGGCATACCCGTGTATGAAAATACGGCGCAACTGGCGCAATGGGCGGCGCAAAATCCCGAACTCGCAGCGGCGCATTGGCAGCGCGTGGAAGCCGGCGAAAACGAATTGCTGCTGTGGTCGCAAAACGGCAAGCTGCAAAACCTGATCCGCCCCAAAGAAGCAGCGTGGTTCTGGCGCGAAGCGGCTCAGCCGTATGAAATCCAACGTATTGATTTATCCCAAGGTTTAGCAATCGATGCGGATACAGTGAAGCAGTTGCAGAACATCAATTTCGGCGGCCATCCTGTGTTTAAAAATGCAGTGCACACGGTAAACGTACCCGAACACCATCAGGGATTGGTCTATATCGACAACGTGCAGCAACCGCCTCTGACGCAGGGTCGTTACCACTATTGGCTGGTAAACCAGACGGTCGGCAGCCAAGTGGCGGATTTGCGTTTGCAGACTTGCGAAGTATCGGGGCAGGAGCTGCTGACTGAAGATAAGGTTACCGTACGCGCCAATGTGGTATGCAACTACCGGATTACGGACGCACCCAAATGGTTTGCCCAGCATCAATCGCCCGAAGAATATCTCTACCGCGAATTGCAGTTTGCCATCCGCGCGCTCATCGGCAGTAAAAGTATGGACACGCTGTTGGCGGACAAACAGGGCTTGGATACGGAGCTGACCGCGCTCATCCGTGCCAAAGTGCCGCAGGGCGCGGAAATCGACAGCGCGGGCGTGAAAGACATTATCCTGCCGGGCGAAATCCGCAGCATCTTAACGCGCGTGGTAGAAGCCGAAAAATCCGCCCAAGCCAACAACATCCGCCGCCGCGAGGAAACCGCCGCCACACGCTCGCTGCTGAACACCGCCCGCGTGATGGAGGAAAACCCGACCGCCCTGCGTCTGAAAGAATTGGAAACATTGGAAAAAGTTACCGAGAAAATCGACAAGATTTCCGTGTACGGCGGATTGGACGGCGTGTTGAAGGGCTTGATTAATATTCAGCAGCCGAAATAGGATTTTTGGCCGCCTGAACACGCCGCACGGCAGAAAAGCAGCTTGTAGTTGGAAATTTGGAAGTGCAGGCTGCTTTTTTGGATAAAGTGAATGAAGTCTTTGCAATAATATAAGTTACTAAATTTTTATGCTCAATATCATTTCCAAAATGAAAAGCCTTTCTGATTTTTCCTACTTTTTACTCAATATCAGAAAGGTTTTAGTTAATTAAAAATTTTTTGGCGTACTCTTAGGCGTTAAATTTCGTTAATAGACTATTTTTTCAAAGGTCTCTGTAGGTAGCTTTCTCAAACATGAGCTTTTCTGACATTGCAATAATAGATTGCGAAGTACGATTTATTGAACATTCAATATAAAATATGTTTCTTTAAATAGCCTGATTCAATCAATGGGAAAACATCAGACAGAGGGGAAATTAATTTAACATCTGCGTGATAAATTATTGCTTCTTCATTTTGGTTTAATTCATTTTTATATCTTCTGTACAGATTTTTATCATTATCGAAAAACCAAACTAAAGCATATATCTTCCCATGAATATTTTCTGATTCATGATATAACTTTCTAAATTTATCTCTATTTCCTTCTTTATTCAGTCTTTCAAAGCTATTGCTTTGCTTGGATTTCGACCCTTCTTCTCCAATTAATTTACTTTCCAATGCTTTTGCATGAGCCAATCTTAAAACATCGCTATCATTTTTACTCGAACGAAAATTCATATTTCCTCCGGCTATTGCCGTAGTTAAGAAAAAGAAACCTAACAGAGCTATGAGCATTTTCTGCCATTTCGTTTTGTCGGTTTTAAAAATGAGGATTCCCATAATAATGCTCCTTTCTGAGAGGTCGTCTGAAAAATCATTTTCAGACGACCTGAACTTTATTGCGGCAAGACAAGATTGTCTAACGTCAGACCCGCATCGCGCAAGCTTTGTGCGTATTGCTCAAACACGGTTTGATAATCGTCCGGTATTTGTGGACAGGTATAGGAAAATTCATCTGTTTTACGTTGGTAGTCCCAGTCTTGGCGGAGGTTTTTGATATAGGGGTGGCGTGTATCGTAATGGCAGAAAATATCACGCAGATTGCTCGAAAACAGGCGGCGTATGTTTCCCAGCGGGATGCGGTCGCGGCGGCATTCGGCGGTAAGTATGTCTAATATTTGTGCAATCAGATTGGCGTCGCCTTGAATGTGTCGAACGAGATAACTCAAGTCATACAAATCCTTAAAGCGCGGACGGACGAGGGTTTGATGCAGCTTCCATGCGATTTGCGGGGCGAGCGGTACGGAGTAGGGCAGCGTAAATTGGTCCATCGCCGTATTGAATACGGTGTAGTAATCGGGCTCGAAGGGCAAATCCAGATTAAACGATACATCAACGCTTAATTCTACAAGCTGACCGTTGATGGTGCAGGTCAAATCGGTATTGGCGGTGGGAAAATCGTCCGACATGGCGTAATCCACATTGCGCCAAAAGGGATTTTGGGAGAATGGTGTGAACGTCACGCCATCATAGGCATAAGCGGTGGTTACGGCTTGCGCCCATTTGTTCAGACTGTTTTCGGCTGAACGATAGTCTTCTTTATACGGCAACATCACATAATCCAAATCGGCAGGCAGGCGCATTTGCAGATTGGGAAAATATTGGCGCGTGATGTGGCTGCCTTTGAGCATGAAGGGAAAATCCAAGCCGGCGGCGCGGCGGATAAATGCTTCTTGGGCGATAAGCTCCAGCAGCCGGGTTTCAGAAAGGTCGGGATACTGAAGGGCGTAGAGTTCAATGGGATTCATGATGCGTTTTGAGCAAGGTTATATAGTGGATTAACTTTAAATCAGTACGGCGTTGCCTCGCCTTGCCGTACTACCTGTACTGTCTGCGGCTTCGCCGCCTTGTCCTGATTTAAAGTTAATCCACTATAAAACAGGGACGTGGCTTGAGCATGCTGTTCGTTGGATATGGGAATTCAGACGACCTGAAGGATTCCTCTCAATGCGTCCATCCTTTATCCAAATCCAAATTGCCATCATACACACAATATTCAAATTGCTGTTTGATAAGGGATACTGAATCGGGCAGATCGTCTAACAACTTTTGTACATGCTCAACAAACTCAGTGTAATCACCCGAATGGCGCACGGTAATAAACCGTTGGTCAGGCGTATGGCGTAAAGTGTTGCGCGACAGATGGGCATGGCAGCGAGAGCAGTAGGCGCGCAGGGCGGGCAATTCTTCAGCATTATGGCGCACCTTGCCGTGCCATTCGAAATAACAGAGTTTTTCGTTTGGATAGGTCGTCTGAAAACGGACGGCGCAGTCGGTAGGAATTTCAATTTTTTCACGAACGATGGTAAAGCCTTGTGCAGCAAACCGGTTGGCAAGCATCTGTACATGCTGCCGAACAGCATGATAATCGTCCGACTGTATTACTGCGGAAAACATCGGCTGCTGAGGATGCTCGCCCTCGGGCAGTTCGATTAGCACGGCTTTGCCTCCCAAGTCGGCGCAGGTCGTCTGAAAACGGGGAAGGGCGGAGGAAGGTTGCGGCGTGGCAGTAAGGTGGAGTTCGTAATACATGGTTTCAGACGACCTTAATGTTCTAGATTGTTTCGTTTATTTGTTTCGGTAGGCCGGATTGCAGGAAATCGGACATTTCGCGATAAAACGCCATAACAATTTGCATTTTTTGCCGGTCTGGTTCGCTTGTTTGAGGTCGAATGTTTATTTCATCTATCAATTCGCGCAACGGGCGGCGTTTGGTGGGGTTGGCTTCGTCCAATATAAAATACAGAATCCCCCCGTCTTGTATCAACCTGCGGCGGGCATCCATTATATGACTGTTAAAAAATAGATTTTGAATCAGATTGGTGCGTTGTTCATCATTTTGTGGAGGTTTAGCGGTCTCAGGAAGCAACACGGTTTTGTTGCATACGCAGGACTGAGACTGATTGAGCGCAAAAACGGGCAGGTAAAACATCATTAACATTGCCTTCAGAATATCGCAGAAATGCCCTTCAGCCTCGTCATCGCCCTGCTGCAGACAAGCGGGGAGTTGGCAGGTTTGAAGGGTAAAGTCACATTCGCTGCGGCCTGTAGGCAAACCCAGTCCCAGATCCAAATAAAAATGACCGTCCAGTTCGATAAAATGCCATGGCGCATGGTTGGTGCGTACGCGCGGCAGATGCAGATAGGGATTGTGGCAAATCCTTAGGTACAGGCGGATCAGATGGGCAATATTACCGCAATAAGCAGGGTTGAGTTGAAGCACGCGGTTAATGCGGACGCTCTTTTCTTTTGGGCGGAGGAAGCAGGGCGGTTGTTTGGTTTTCATTAGAATGGTTGGATGGTTTTTGTCGTAGCCAGGTGTGTTTAAATTAGTTTGGTGTAAGGGGTGTGCAGAACGCACGCCCACGGTTTTGCTGTTTAGACGACTTCTTCTATGTCAGCCACCTTAATCCTTCTGGTTAAGGAGGTTTCTACGTTACAACAAACCGTATGCAAGCAGAAACATGGGTAGCAAGGAAGAACGTTCCTATAACACAATTTGATATACCTAATTCTGAATTGGATAAGTTAGATATTAAAAAATTCTCATCTGCTGATTTGGAATGGGGAGATTTTGTAACAAAAGGTCGAAAGGGCACTTTAAACCATAACCATGATTCGGTAAGTGGTCCGATGTTGGCAAATCCAAGTGATGCTAAAAGAGGAAAAGCACATAAAGCTATAGGTTTGCAGTTTGTTATTTTACAGAAAAAAGCATTCAATTTATTTAATCGGTTTAAAAAATTTAATAAAACTGGTAAAAATTGCTCTTAATCTGCCATAAGGAAAAAAAATGTTTGATGATTTTAAAGATAATATGATATTCACTGATAATGAAACTGGTGATAGAGTTATTTTTCATAGAAAAACTTGGTTGTATATAATATTTGGGATACTAACCCATTATTTAAGATATACCGATGATTATGCGGAAAAGATAATAAATGAATCTTTTTTATGTTCTAAGGAAGAGTTAAATTTTCATTCGGTTGGTATGCTATGTCATGATGAAGAGTATCATTGGGCAATGTTGTCGGTACATGGGGACAATTATTGGAATCATGGTTTTAATATTGAGCTGCCAGATGATTACTATGACTGGATGGATAGTTATATAAAAAATAATAATTTAAAGTTAAATATATGTGATTAATTGGGGCAATTAGTAAGATTGGCTCAAGACCTAACAAAAGGATAAGCAGGCAATATAAAAACGATCTATGGTTGATTAGGAGATATTTATGATTAAAGTTATAGACTTAAGAAGTGAATATAGTACAAATCCAATATTTGTGAATTTCAATAGACAAGCTTATGCTATTCCGACGTTATATGTTAAATCGCTTCCTAAATTTGACTCTAAAAAAATCAATACCTGTTTGATTATTTTGCATCCGCATAACAATTTCCCAGAAAAACCGAATATACAAGGGTTTGCAGATTTCTATCTGTATTTTAATTTTGATAAGTATTTTGCGTCTTCTGATACTGAGAAAAAAATGATGCAATTACAAGCAGTCCATCAAGGAATGTTGGGTATTGCAGTTGAGCAGGGCTGGAATACGGAACCGTTTGAAATAGCATATCAAGCCTGTTTGGACGCTGATCTTGTCTTAAATACTCAAATTAAAAAACGTAAAATGAGTCCGAATAGAAAACAATATTTGTCCATATTTGTGCATTGTGATCTCTATCATTTTAAAATTACTTGGACAGTATCTGATAAAAAAGGAACAATCCTTCAAAGGGGACCTCTATTTTCAGAAGAACCTTCTTTCTTGGCTATGGGCTATCGGTTGAATTTTCATTGGATAGATGACGAACATTTTATTGTCGAGTCCAATTACAAAGGACTGATTTCAGATACTTGGGAAGTTGATATTTTGAATGGGACTGTCCTAGTAACTAGCAAATTGTAGCCTGCATAAATCAACAATTACAACAAAGGCCTAAATGATGATTAAAGAAATTAGCTTACCTCTCGAAGATTACACAAAATATAAAAACATTAGCAAAGGAATGTTTGCTATATCAGAACTATATTTGGTATCTCTACCAAAATTTGATTCAAAAAAAGTTTTTAAATGTAATATTTTTTTGTGTGAGGACCGACAATTTCCAACTAAAGCGAAAATACTAGGTTTTGCTATATCGTACCAATTTTTTGATTTTAAAAAATATCTTTCTTTAAATGAGGAAGATAGAAAGTTCATGGTATTACAAGTTATTCATCAGGGAATGCTGGATATTGCTGCTGATTACAATTGGGATACAAAACCGTTGGAAGAAGCTTACCAAAGTTGCTTGACTTCCGATCTAACTTTTAAAAGACAAATCAAAAAGCGCAAGCTAAGTCCGAACAGAAAACAATATCTGTCTTTATGGGCATATTGCGATCAACACCACTTTAAAATCACTTGGACAGTATTTGATAAAAAGGGGGAAATAGTTAAGCAGGGTACATTGCTGACAGAACAACCATCTTATATCGACATATTGCGTAGCTTGAATTTCCATTGGGTAGACGACGAACATTTTATTGTTGAGTCCAAATACAGAGGATTGATTTCAGATACTTGGGAAGTTGATATTTCGAATAGTGCTGTCCTAGCAACTTGCTGGTTTTAGCCTGTGTGAAACTTCCAATTTTGACGTGGCGTGTGTCTGGATACATGCAACGATTTCTGCTTTTCAGACGACCTCAATCCTTAAAGTGAAATTATGATTAACGAAATTTGTTTATACTGTCAAAACGATGAAAGGACTTCTGAATTTAATCAAGAAACCTTTGTTATTCCGGAGCTGTATCTCGTTTCAATACCTAAGTTTGATTCCAAAAAGGTGATTAAATGTAATATTTTCTTATGGGAGAATGGCCCATTTCCGCCCAAAGAAAAAATATTGGGGAGTGCTGATTCTTATCAGCTTTTTGATTTCAAAAAGTATACCTTCCTATCTGAAAAAGATAAGAAAATTATGCAGTTACAAGTAATCCATCAAGGAATGCTCGATATTGCGTCTGATTACAATTGGTCGAGAGAACCATTGGAGACTGCTTACCAAACCTGTTTGATGTCTGATTTAACATTTAAAAAGCAAATAAAAAAGCGGAAACTTAGCCACAATAGGAAACAATATCTTTCCTTATGGGCATATTGTGATCTTTACCATTTTAAAATTAGTTGGACAGTATCTGATAAAAAAAGGGAAATAGTTAAGCAGGGTACGTTGCTGACAGAACAACCATCTTATATCGATATATGGTGTAGCTTGAATTTCCGTTGGATAGATGACGAACATTTTATTGTTGAGTCCAATTACAAAGGATTGATTTCAGATACTTGGGAAGTTGATATTTCGAATAGTGCTGTCCTAGCAACTTGCTGGTTTTAGCCTGTGTGAAACTTCTAATTTTGACGAGACGTGTGTCGGGATACATGCAGCGGTTCCTGCTTTTCAGATGACCTCAATCCTTTTTTGAGGTCGCTGAAATATTTGTGCTTAAATAATCTTATTTTTTGATGTCAGCCTTGATGGCGAGGTCATCAGTGACATAAAACGCGACAAGAAATCCAAAAGGCGTAAGGCATCATCAACAGCTTGTGCGAATACGACCCAATAGATCATATGAGAAGCTAGAAGATGTCTACAAAAACAAGTAACGTTTAAGATGTAAAGAATTTTCCAATAACTTTAAGAAATCCATGCAAAAAGACGAAATTTATGAAGATGAAGTTTACTTGTGTTTCAAACCTAATTTTATTTGGTCAGATAAAATGAAGTGATTACTAAAAACAGCAAGCATGCAGGCATTCGAGTTGGAAACACTATCTTTCGTAATATCAATTACTCCGGTGTCTCACTAAAAACTTGGATAAATGATTTAGGTATCAGATATTTAGGTTTTTACCCATCAATATTTAAACCTTTCTAATAATAGGAATATTAGAAATGAATTTTTTAGATTTATTAGTGTATGTTGAAAAAAGGCCGCTTATGTATTTAAGCGAAAAAAACATGAAAATTTTAGAAAGTTTTATAACAGGATATTATTTATGCGAAGGACTAAATGATATACCTAGTAAAAAAGACGATATTTTTAGGGAAAAATTTTATGATTGGCTCATTGAGCAGTTTGATTTTCTTCAAACCACCCATACGTGGCGCGGTCTGATTGAACAGATTGCAAAATTTGAAAAACGGGATGAGTTTGACTGTTTTTTTTATTATTTGAAACTGTTCAAAGAAAATCATGGACTTGGGGCGGTAGAATCTGAGCAACCTGCGTAGCATGTAAGCCTTTTTTGATGATCTTCGGCTCTCTGATGTAAGAAAACGCCGTATTATTTTGAAAAATAAACTTGTAAGACCTCCTTTTATGGGGCTTTGCCTTGTTATAAAAATTCACAAATGGGCACAGTTCCTTTTATCGGTAGTTCTGAAGCTCTAGATGGAAAACTTGTCATGCCAAATTTCCATCAAGGTGCGGATTCCCCGTTCTGCCTTACTGTTATCTGAGTAGGCGTATTCAATGGTGTATGGGCAAAATCAATGATATGTAAAAGAAATTTAGCCGCATACAGTACGAGGAATAGTCGTCAATGGAGGCAAACAGGGCATCCCTTTGGTCGGTTGCTTTTTGATTTTGCAATAAAGGCAGTCGTTTGGTATCGGAATGTACCATTTTACTTGGTAGGATTTGTTGTGGCGTTTGGTCTGCTTTTTAAGTTTTTCCTCAATAGTTTTCTCGACTTTTGCCAACCGTTTCATACCGTATTTTGCTTGTAGGCTCACCATATTGCCTTTCAAATTTTGTAAACAATGCTAGGTTTTCTTACAATTAAGGTCGTCTGAAAATCTACTTCGAACCCCATCAAGCATTTATAATCCTGCTTTTCAGACGACCTTTTGAACATCCGTTCTCTCAATCAAATTGACCTTATGAAACCCAAATTCATCACTCTGGACGGCATAGACGGCGCGGGTAAATCTACCAATCTTGCCGTTATCCGCCAATGGTTCGAATCCCATAATCTTCCTGTATTGTTTACCCGCGAGCCGGGCGGTACGCCTGTCGGTGAGGCTTTGCGCGAAATTTTGTTGAACCCTGAAACCAAGGCGGGATTGCGCGCGGAGACGTTGATGATGTTTGCCGCGCGGCAGCAGCATCTGGAAGACGTTATCCTGCCTGCGCTGGCAGACGGCATTCATGTCGTTTCCGACCGTTTTACCGATGCGACTTTCGCGTATCAGGGGGGCGGGCGCGGCGTGCCCCTTCAGGATATTGAAATGCTGGAAAATTGGGTGCAGGGCGGGTTTGGTCCTGATTTGACGTTGCTGCTGGACGTGCCGCTGGAAGTGTCGATGGCGCGTATCGGACAGACGCGCGAGAAAGACCGTTTCGAGCAGGAGCAGGCGGATTTTTTCACCCGCGTGCGTGCTGTTTATCTCGAACGCGCCGCCGCGCATCCCGAACGCTACGCGCTTATCGACGGCAACCGGAGTTTGGAGGAGGTGAGGGCGGATATCGAACATGCGTTGGCGCGCAGTTTCGGTATGGATGTTTAAAACCGAATGAAGGTCGTCTGAAAGGATACGTTTTTGCTTTGAGGCTGTTTGTTTCAGATGAAAATAGCGGTATGCGCCGCATTGGGAACATGGTAAAATTACACGCTATTACAAAATAGGTTTATTTGTTAATAAATAAGCTGCTTTGTAATGCCAAACGTCCCGAAACCAACGTTTCAGACGACCTCGTTTCAACATCTCTCTCGCAACAGGATCGAAAAATGGAAAACTCATTAAAAGAAGCCGCACTGAAATTTCACGAATTCCCCGTGCCGGGTAAAGTCTCCGTTACCCCCACCAAATCGCTGGCCACGTCCAAAGACTTGGCTTTGGCGTACTCGCCGGGCGTTGCGGCTCCTTGTATGGAAATCCATGCCGATCCGCAAAATGCGTACAAATACACCGCCAAAGGCAACTTGGTTGCCGTGATTTCCAACGGTACCGCCGTTTTGGGCTTGGGCAACATCGGCGCATTGGCGGGCAAACCTGTGATGGAAGGCAAAGGCGTATTGTTTAAAAAATTCGCCGGTGTGGACGTATTCGACATCGAAATCGATGAAAAAGACCCGCAAAAACTGGTGGACATCATCGCCGCGTTGGAACCGACCTTCGGCGGTATCAACCTCGAAGACATCAAAGCGCCAGAATGCTTCTACATCGAACGCGAATTGCGCAAACGCTGCAAAATCCCCGTATTCCACGACGACCAACACGGTACCGCCATCATTACCGCCGCCGCCGTATTGAATGCCCTGCGCTATACCGGCCGTAAAATCGAGGAAGCGACCTTGGTTTGCTCCGGCGCGGGTGCGGCTGCGATTGCCTGCTTGAACCAACTGCTCGATTTGGGTTTGAAACGCGAAAACGTTACCGTTTGCGACTCCAAAGGCGTGATTTACAAAACCCGCGAAGACAAAGACCGTATGGACGAGTCCAAACAGTTCTATGCCATTGAAGACAACGGTCAACGCGTGCTTGCCGATGCCGTCAAAGGCAAAGACATCTTCTTGGGCCTCTCCGGCGCGAACCTGCTGACGCCTGAAATGCTGAACACCATGAACGCCAAGCCTATCGTGTTCGCCATGGCAAACCCGAATCCGGAAATCCTGCCGCCATTGGCAAAAGAAACCCGTCCGGACGTGGTCATCGGTACCGGCCGTTCCGACTTCCCGAACCAAGTGAACAACGTATTGTGTTTCCCGTTCATCTTCCGCGGCGCGTTGGATGTCGGCGCGACGACCATCAACGAAGAAATGAAACGCGCCTGCGTCTATGCCTTGGCGGATTTGGCGAAAGAAGAAGTGACTGAAGAAGTGGTTGCCGCTTACGGTAAGAAATTCGAATTCGGCGCGGAATACCTGATTCCGACCCCGTTCGACTCCCGCCTGCTGCCGCGTGTTGCTTCGGCTGCCGCCAAAGCTGCGATGGAAAGCGGCGTGGCAACCCGTCCGATTGCAGACTTGGAAGCTTATGCTGCCAAACTGAGCGAGTGGAAACTGTAATCCGGTTTTTAATTTGAATGTGATGTAGAAAAGGTCGTCTGAAAACTTTCAGACGACCTTTTTGTTTGGGTAAATGTCTTCCTGCTTTAAACCGCGTCGGTCAGCGATGAGAACACTTCAAAATAAGTCGGGAAGGTTTTATGGGTGCATTTCGGGTCGTTGATGACGACGGGTACGCCCAACAGGGAAACCAGCGAGAAACACATCGCCATGCGGTGGTCGTCGTAAGTGTCGATGACGGCGTCGGGCGTCAGTATTTCAGGCGGGGTGATGTGAATCGCTTCGGCTTCTTCGGTGACTTCCGCGCCGAGTTTGCGCAACTCGTTTGCCATTGCGGCGATGCGGTCGGTTTCTTTGACGCGCCATGAACCGATGTTGCGCAGCGTACAGGTTTGTCCTGTGGCAAGCGCGACGATGGCGAGGGTCATGGCGGCATCAGGGATATGGTTCGCATCCAAATCAAAGGCTTGGACGGAACGTTCTTTCGGACGCGAGACTTCGACGAAGTTTTCGCCCCAAACCACGTCTGCACCGATTTTTTCCAGCTCGCGGGCAAAGGCGACATCGCCCTGTATGCTGTTTGCGCCGATACCGGTAACGCGGATAGGCGTGGCGGCAATCAGACCGGCTGCGAGGAAGTAGGACGCGCTGGAGGCATCGCCTTCGACATATAAATGGTCGGGCGCGTGGTAGCAGGCATCGGCGGGGATTTTGAAGACGCGGTAGTCTTCATTGGCAATCTGTACGCCGAATTGCGCCATCAGTTTCAAGGTGATGTCGATATAGGGCTTGGAAATCAACTCGCCGACCATACGGATTTCAAATGCCTGCCCGGTCAGCGGCAACGCCATCAAGAGGGCAGTCAAAAACTGGCTGGACACATTGCCCTTAATCGGAATCACGCGCTCGCCGCGGTCTTGGCGTTCGCCGATATGAAGCGGTGGGTAGTGTTCGTTGCCGAGATATTCGACATCGGCGCCGGCAATCCGCAGCGCATCGACTAAATCGCCGATAGGGCGTTCGTGCATACGCGCAACGCCGTGCAGATGATAATCGCCACCCAAAACCGCCAGCGCGGCAGTCAGCGGACGGAACGCCGTTCCCGCGTTGCCTAAAAACAAATCGGCAGCGCGGTTGGGGAAACGTCCGCCTGTGCCGTGAACTTTCAGACGACCTTCGGCAAGGTATTCGATTTCAACGCCGAGTTTATCGAGTGCTTCCAACATACGGTCGGTATCGTCGGATTTGAGCAGGGAATGGATTTCGCAAGTGTTGTCGGACAAGGCGGCAAGCAGCAGGGTGCGGTTGCTGATGCTTTTGGAGCCGGGCAGGGCGACGGTGGCAGGTTTGAGCGAGGCGGCAGGGAGGCGGATGGATTCGGTCATGATGGTCGTTTGAGAAGCGGAAACAGAAAACGGCATTATACGGCAGGGAGGGGTCGTCTGAAAAACGTGGCTGCTGCAATTCGATAACCGCAGAGTTTGTTTTTGAATGGTTTCGGTATCTTAATACGCTCAAACACGGCAAGGTAACATCGGAACGGTTTGTCGATGCGCGCAATCTTATAGTGGATTAAAATAAAAATGAGACAAGGCGGCAACGCCCGCCGTGTACGGGGAGTACATAAGGGCGTTGGCAACGCCGTATCATTGCAATTTTAATCCACTATATCTGTACTGTCTGCGGCTTCGTCGCCTTGTCCTGATTTATGTTAATTCCACTATAAAGACTAGCTGTCAGACAAATACGGCTCGATACTTTCTTTCAATATCTCAATCAATTCTTCGTCCATATAGCGGTAATCGTCAGGAATATCCAAAACAATGATTTCCTTATGTTGCAAAGCGCGGGAAAACTGCGCCGACAGGCGGTTTTTATGTTTTTGTTCCATCACAAAAACCTTATCCGCCCATGCGATGTCGTTGATGGAAACCGTGTACCGTGCGTTAGGGCTTGTGCCTGCGGAACGGGTCTGTACGTTCGGATAGCGTCGGAATACCGCTTCAGCGGTGGGGCTGCGCCATTGGTTGCGGCTGCAAATAAAAAGTGCGTTCATAGAAATTAAAAAAGGCGGAAAAATATCCGCCTTGTGAAAATCATCTCGATTGAGTCGAAATGTGTTTTTAAGTTAATCAAACCATTCGGCTTCAAATTCATGCTGCCTGAAGGGGTAAACAAAGCCCAGTTTTTGCGCGCGTTTGACTTTATTCCTGCGGAAATACATCAAATCCCACTTTTTCTCGAGCTTACCCTCAGAAGGGTTTTTGCCGTGTACGCGATGGCTGGGTCGTTTTGCTTGATGCCGCCGCCATGCACGGCTGCGACTGTGGTCTAAATTGTCCATTATCTGCTTTCTAACTTCGTTTCGGAAATCGGGTTCAGCAGCCGCGATTTTTTCTGTGTTCGATTATTCAGCAAGAAAAAGGAAAATCGGATTGTAGCCAAATTAGCTTGACGATACAAGTATTTGACCGTCGTTGTGAAACAGGTCGTCTGAAATTTTATCTACACCATTTACTTCTGCTTATCCAACGCTTCCTCATCCAGAGATTTCAACCATTCCAGCTTTTCGCCGATTTTGATTTCCAGCCCGCGCGGGACGGGTTGGTAGAAATCCGGTTCGTCCAAGCCGTCGGGCATATAGCTTTCGCCGGCGGCGTAGGCGTTCGGTTCGTCGTGGGCGTAGCGGTATTCGCGTCCGTAGCCCAATTCTTTCATCAACTTGGTCGGGGCGTTGCGCAGGTGGACGGGCACTTCGTCGCTGGCGTTTTCTTTGACGAAGCGGCGCATTTGGTTGTATGCCTTGTAGCCCGCGTTGGATTTCGCGGCGGCGGCAAGGTACAACACGGCTTGCGCCAGCGCGAGTTCGCCTTCGGGCGAGCCTAAGCGTTCAAAGGTGGCGGCGGCATCATTGGCGATTTGGAAGGCGCGCGGGTCGGCAAGCCCGATGTCCTCCCACGCCATGCGCACGATGCGGCGGGCAAGGTAGCGCGGGTCGGTGCCGCCGTCGAGCATACGGCAGAACCAATACAGCGCGGCATTCGGATGCGAACCGCGTACTGATTTATGCAGGGCGGAGATTTGGTTGTAGAAACTCTCGCCGCCTTTGTCGAAACGGCGGATTTGCGCGCCGAGGCTGTCGGCGAGAAATTCGGCGGTCAGGGTTTTCAGACGACGTGTGTCGGCGGCGCGTAAAAGTTGCTCCAATAAATTCAACAATCTGCGCGCATCGCCGTCGGCGGTATTGACGAGCAGCTCCTGCGCATCGGCTTCAATCGTGAAATCCCGGTATTCGGGCAATGCCAATACTTTGGCAATCAGCTTTTTGAGGTCGTCTGAAGACAAGGATTGCAAAACATACACCTGCGCGCGGCTCAACAGCGCGGGATTGACTTCAAACGACGGGTTTTCCGTAGTCGCACCGATAAAAGTCAGCAAACCACTTTCGACATGGGGCAAAAACGCGTCCTGCTGCGCCTTGTTGAAGCGGTGGACTTCATCTACAAACAAAATCGTCGCGCGTCCCTGTTGCAAGGCGATTTCGGCTTTATCGATTGCCTCGCGTATGTCTTTCACGCCGGAAAACACGGCGGAAACAGGCAGAAACTGGGCATTGAAACTCTGCGCCAAAATCCGCGCCAACGTCGTCTTGCCCACGCCCGGCGGCCCCCACAGCAACATAGAATGCGGCTTCCCGCCTTCCACCGCCACACGCAGCGGCTTGCCTTCGCCGATTAAATGCTGCTGCCCGATAACATCATCAAGCGTATGCGGGCGCAGGCGTTCGGCAAGCGGCGCATCAGGTTGGCGGGTGAAAAGGTCGGACATGGCGGATTCCGTGAAAAGAGGGTTTTCAGACGACGTGGATTATAGCAGGTCGTCTGAAAAGGGGGATTAACGCTCTTGATACATATATTAATGTAAAAATCAGGCATAATACCCGACTTTCCCCAATCCCCCATCTCACACCGCTTACGGTATAATACGCGTTTGTTTAAAGACTTTGCGGGGCGTTTCAGACGACCTTGCGGCAAGGGATGGCTATGAATATGAAAAAGATTGTTGCCGTTGCTTCTGTGGCGGCGTTGTTGGGCGGTTGCGCTTATGATTCTGACTCGGCGTTCGGCGGTTTGGGCAGCGGGACGGGTATCGGCGGCAGCGTGGTGAAAATGGCGGTTGATCATCAGTGCCGTTCGGAGTTGAACAAGCGCAATGAGTGGCGTTTGATCGCGCTGACGATGAGCGCGGACAAACAGCGCGAGTGGGAAGACAAAATCTGCGGCTGCGCGAGCGAGGAAGCGCCGAATCAGGTGTCTGCGCAAGAGTTGATGGATGTTTTGAATCCTTCTTCGCGCGATCGGGCGATTGCGTCGGTAACGGTGAAAACCGTCAATGCTTGTTTCAAGCGTTTGTATAGATAATGTTTTTCAGACGACCTCTGTGTATCGGGGTCGTCTGAAAGTTTATAGTGGATTAAGGTCGGAATAGGGCGGCTTGCGGGATGATTCGGATGATGGACGATGGATTTCCGCCGGCGGGTTTCTTATTTTGATCGGCAATATTTTTGTTTTTATAGAGAAGAAATCATGAAATATATCAGTACGCGCGGCGAGACGGCGCATAAACCGTTTAGCGAGGTTTTGTTGATGGGACTGGCGCCCGACGGCGGTTTGATGCTGCCGGAGCATTATCCGCAGGTCAGCCGCGAGACTTTGGACAAGTGGCGCGGTTTGAGCTATCCGGAGCTGGCGTTTGAGGTGATGAGCCTGTTTGTCACGGATATTCCGGCGGACGATTTGCGCGATATTCTGAACCGTACTTATACGGAAGCGGCGTTCGGCTCTAAGGAAATCACGCCTGTGCGTACTTTGTCCGACGGCATCAAAATCCAAGCCTTGTCCAACGGCCCGACGCTGGCGTTTAAGGATATGGCGATGCAGTTTTTGGGCAATGCGTTTGAATATGTGTTGAACAAAAAGGGCAGGGAACTCAATATCTTGGGCGCGACCAGCGGCGATACGGGTTCGGCTGCGGAATATGCCTTGCGAGGTAAAAAGGGCGTAAATGTATTTATGCTGTCGCCCGACGGCAAAATGAGCGCGTTCCAACGTGCGCAGATGTACAGCCTGCAAGACGAGAATATCCACAATATCGCCGTGAAGGGGATGTTTGACGACTGTCAGGACATTGTGAAGGCGGTGCAAAACGATGCCGCGTTCAAGGAAAAATACCATATCGGTACGGTCAATTCGATCAACTGGGGACGCATCGTTGCGCAAGTGGTTTATTACTTTGCGGGCTATTTCAAGGCGACGCAAAGCAATGACGAGCAGGTCAGCTTCTGCGTGCCGAGCGGCAACTTCGGCAACGTTTGCGCGGGACACATCGCCAAACAGATGGGCTTGCCTATCCGCCGCCTGATTGTCGCGACCAATGAAAACGATGTGTTGGACGAGTTTTTCAAAACCGGCGCATACCGCCCGCGCAACAGCGAGCATACTTATGTTACCTCCAGCCCGTCTATGGATATTTCCAAAGCGTCCAACTTCGAGCGTTTCGTGTTCGACCTGATGGATCGCGATCCTCAGGAAATCAACACGCTGTGGGCGGAAGTGGCGGCGGGCAAGGGCTTTGACTTGCAGTTTGCCTTAGAAAAAGTCGGCGGCAAATACGGCTTTACCTCCGGCAAATCTACCCATGCCGACCGCCTCGCCACCATTAAGCAGGTTTATGAGCAAGATAAAGAACTCATCGACCCGCACACTGCCGACGGCGTAAAAGTCGCCCGCGAAGTGCGCGAAGAAGGGGAGACGGTTGTGTGTTTGGAAACCGCGTTGGCAGCGAAATTCGATGCGACCATACACGAAGCCGTCGGCGATGTCGCCATTCCGCGTCCTGCAGCGTTGGAAGGTTTGGAAAAGCTGCCGCAGCGCGTCCGAGTCGTGCCGAACAATGCAGCCGCCGTCAAAGAAATCATCCGCGAAACCTTAGACCAGTAATGCGTTGATTGAGAGGTCGTCTGAAAAGTTTTCAGACGACCTCTGCTAGACAGCAAGCATTGTGATGATAAATATTTTCGTTTAAAATTGCGCGTTTGCTCTAATTCGGCATTATCTATTCACAGGCGAGAGAGGTCGTCTGAAAACCCTTTTAAAACCATCATCCGCCCGACCCGCGCGATCAGACGGATTTACCGACAGGAAACTCAAATGGCAGCATTCAATACCCAAAAAGTATTGTCCGTACACCACTGGACGGATGCGTATTTCACCTTTACCTGCACCCGCGACGAATCGTTGCGTTTTGAAAACGGCCAATTCGTCATGGTCGGATTGATGGTGGACGGCAAACCGCTGATGCGCGCATACAGCGTCGCCTCCGCCAACTGGGAAGAACACCTCGAATTTTTCAGCATTAAAGTCCAAGACGGCCCTCTGACCAGCCGCCTGCAACACCTCAAAGTCGGCGACGACGTGTTAATCAGCAAAAAACCGACCGGAACTTTGGTTGCCGGCGACCTGAATCCGGGCAAACACCTTTACCTGTTGAGCACCGGTACCGGCATCGCCCCTTTCTTGAGCATCACCAAAGACCCCGAAATTTACGAGCAATTCGAAAAAATCATCCTCGTGCACGGCGTGCGTTACAAAAAAGATTTGGCGTACTACGACCGCTTCACCAAAGAATTGCCCGAACACGAATACCTCGGCGACTTGGTTAAAGAAAAACTGATTTACTACCCCATCGTTTCCCGCGAAGACTACGAACACCACGGCCGCCTGACCGACCTGATGGTAAGCGGCAAATTGTTTGAAGACATCGGCCTGCCCAAAATCAACCCGCAAGACGACCGCGCCATGCTCTGCGGCAGCCCTGCTATGTTGAAAGACACCTGCAAAGTTTTGGACGATTTCGGCCTGACCGTCTCCCCGAAAACCGGCGTACGCGGCGACTACCTGATTGAGCGCGCGTTTGTGGATCAATAAGGGTTTTTAGCAGTAATGGAAATATAGCGAGACAGAACTGGTCATCAGGTTCTGCCTCGCTATAAATCCATTATTTGCCAAAATTCAAGTTTCGCTCAATCTCTAAAATATCCCCACAGACGGTTCAACAGATTTCCCATTTTTATCATGTACGATGTCAATACCCACGATGTTCGCCGATTTTTCGCACACGTTTGGAAACATCGCCTGACCCCGCTGCAACTGGATGCACTTCAACATAAAGCCCTCCGTATCATCGAATCTCATCCCGAATACGCCCATTATCTTGAAAATATTGAAGATTATTTAGATAAAAACTGGTTGCCGGAAGATGGGGAGAGTAATCCTTTTTTGCACATGTCGCTGCATCTTTCCCTTCAAGAGCAGGCAGCCATCGATCAGCCACCGGGCATACGGGCGATTCACCGGCAACTTTGCGCACGTTATAACAACGACTGGGTACGCGCCGAGCATGACATGATGGATGCACTGGCGGAAACCATTTGGGAAGCGCAACGATACGGACGCGGTTTGGATGTCAATGCCTATATGACCCGGCTGCGTAAATTAGTCGGTTTAGGGCAGGAGGAAAACGCCCGTATCAATCCGCATGAAGTGAATGTTAAATTTGACGAATGAAAAAGTTTTCTATGTGATGGAAGATAACGATTTTGAGGTCGTCTGAAACGTTGTTTTCAGACGACCTCTCTTCCTTTTCAGGTCGTCTGAAAAATGAATTGTAGCCATATAAGCCGCACGAAATAAGCTGATCTTTCCGAGAAAAAGGCGCGATTTTAGGTTGGCGGGTTTGACGGTGAAAAAGAATGCACCGCCAGCAATGAATTTTCTGCGATCGTATTATGAGGAAGGCGTCCTATGACCACTAAGTTGTTTTATTATTAAGCTGTGTTTCGATGAAATCAGAAATTTTCCTGTCAGCAGTATGATTCAAATCTAAGAAAGATAAATATTGGCAGTTGCCATTCGGACAGGGCAAAAATAAAAATTCATAAGTAATATCTTCTATATCTGTTATTGTTAAATCACTAAATTGAAAATTAGTTGTTACCACATTTAACATATTGTTATTTTTGATTGATTCCAGTTCCAAGAGATTATCAAATTCATCTTCTAAAAGATTAGAATTCTCTCCGATAAGAATTATCCAAAATAAAGGATATTGTTTAATCGATTCAAATAAATTATTGCAGTTTATTGTTTTTAGGAAATTTTGACTGATTAAAGCCACTATAGGCTTATCTTTTTTTATTTTAATTTTGCTGAAATTCAAATCTAGATTTATATTCAGATAATCAATCATTATAGTTACTCCTTTGGAGCACCGGAAATAATCCGCATCATCAGGCGGCAGCGTTCAAATGGCATGGATATTGTTTTCACACATCCATATAGGTTGCACTTAATAAGCTTGGTGTAGGTCGGATTCTCGAATCCGACATTTTGGGCATTGCTGCAATGAATTGCAATGACGGGAGTGTTAAAGATTTTGTCGGATACAAGTATCCGACCTACGCTTGCTACGGCTTGTTTAAAGCGTATCTTCTCCCTCGCTTTCCACACAACGGATGATCCAGTCTTCAAACCGTCGCCATTGGGCTTCCTTGGCATAGGTGGCGGGATTGGCGGCATCGTGGATAAAAATATCGAAGTTGGGTTCGGCACGGGATAGGTTAAAGCCGAACCAATCTCCCATACTGTGATGCGCTCCAATGATAAAGATTTCTCCTATGTCGGGTTGTTCGTTGGGCGGTAGGTCGTCAAGTTCTTCGCGCAATAGTTGTTGGTAATAGCGATTTTGTTCTTTCAGTTGGGCGAGATTGTAGATTTCTATTTTAGGCGTTTGCGATGCAGTTTGATCGATCACGCTGGTGTACCACGAATAGAAAAAATCCCCCGTGCCGCATTGCTGTAAAAATAAATAATAACTTTCAGGCAGCTTGTTTTGCGTATATTCGCGTATTGCATGCAATTCATCGGTTGAAAGGGGATGTACATTGAAATTTAGATGGTTTGCGCGAGATGCTTGGTTGTTTGTCAGCCAGTATTGAAGTTGTTTCAGAGCTTGCAGATAGGTCATGATGGGAGGGGTCTTTTTAAAATGGATTTTGTTGGGTATTGAACCAACAGGAGGAAATCAGTCTTTGAGCGATTATATTTGTTGTTTGGAATGAAACAAAGGTCGTCTGAGAACGGATTCACAGTTTTCAGACGACCTTTTTATTATGTGCCACTTGAGCAAAATGTAGGTTGGGTTACAAACCCAACATTTCGTGTAATTTAACAGTTTTGTTGGGTCTTGACCCAACCTACGCTTGCTGAAAAAGGGAAAAACCGTCTGCGGTTAAGGGCGGACGGTTTTTCAGGCTGCGTTGGTTGGGCGGTGGGATGTGAGCCGTAGGCACGCACGCGGCTTGGGGCGATTGGGGCGGCGTGCGTGGCAGAGTCGTACACACTACGCGGGCTACGCTTGCTTCGTTCATTTGGACGAAAACCGCCAGCCTTTGGTATTGGCAG